>DAOPUP010000017.1:0-15147 GCA_035350655.1 Acidovorax sp.
GCGTCAAAAATCAGGTTGAGGGTCTGCCAGTTCTTGTGCTCTTCGCCGTCGGGCAGCACCACCAGGTGCACCTGGGCGTACTTAGGTGCCAGCGTGGCGCGCAAGGCATCGGCATACAGCGGCGCCACTGTGGTGTTGGTGACGATGAGTGCCGCGGCCGCCTGGGGCAGCGCCGTGTAAGTGGCAGGAGCACCCAGCAGGCCGGTGCCGATCGCGATGGGGTAGCTGCGCTCGGCCAGGTCAATAGCAACAGTTTGTGCGCCCGGGACGGGAAATGAAATCGACGCAAAGGCCGGAAACGTGCGCGATGCGGGCGCAGCGCCTTCGTGCTGCAACGCTGACTTCGGTGAGGTAATGGCAGTGGACATGATGAGCCTAGTTTAGGGCAGGCGCACCGGCAACCCGGTTGCGCCGCTGCTCGCACAAGGACATATCCAACGCCTTTGGCGAAGGAAGACCAACAGCAACCCAGCGGATCAAACGGAAGCAGATCCCAGGGCACCAAAGGGTGGCCGTGCAAGGCATCATCAGCGCCCATCAAAGAGCACCCTGAAAAGGAGTACAGCCAAAGAGGCTGCCTTCCGAACAATCGGTCACAGTCTAAAAACGCTGGTGCAGAACCGACTTTCGAAGTGCCGCCCAATAAGGGACTTGTGTGCGTATGTCAGGCCTATTCATCACGACTCCGCAAGTCACGCTGAACACAAGTTGACAGAAATTTACCTTGGCGTTCGGCAGTTGTTCACGCCATAAGCGGGCGTCAAGAACGAACCATTTTTGTCATCGCCCTCGATAAACCCTGTTGTGTAGGTCTTCTCAACCACGCCCTCCGAACCTGCCACACTGGTAGTCACTTTCACGGCATATACAAGCCATGTCGCCACATTCATGGGGTACTCTACCTGTACAGTGGAGCGACCATTCGTACCGGTTGTTTTATCACCAATAAAGGACAGAACCACATCCGCCTTGCGTGGAGAAATTTCATTATCACCGTCACCTGCAATGATTTCATCTGCATCCAGAAATCCGTTTCGGTTCAAGTCTTCATTCGGGCACCAAGTGCGTGGACTGGCATATGGTCCTTTGCCATAGAAACGCAGATCAACACTCGCAGATATTTGCGCATTGGACACTGCGTTGCCTGCTGCGTCCGCCACTGCAATATCAAATTTCTTGATATAGGTGAGATTGTTCGCTCCCTTCGCCAGCTCGTTGTTGTCGCCCAAGGTAATCGAAAGTGGCTGGCTAGCCACTGTCATAGTTGCAGTCCTAGAATTTGGACAGGCGCCATTCGCGATCTCTGCATCGGTCAGACCGTAACAAACACGAATCCGAACCCCATCCGTAGGACTGGACCGAGTCCCAGCGATGTATTCAGACAACACCTGGCCACTGGCATCGCTATACACCGTTGCAACACCCGTTGAAATCACTTCACCACTGCCCAGCCCTGGCGGAACAATTTCGAAGCGGGCGCGAACATTCGCAATAGCTTGGTTGGCCCCGTTTTGAAACACAGCCCTCAATCCCGCCCGATTCGTGCTGGAGGCCGCCGCATTGGGCGCAATGGTGTTGGGCGTAATAGCCAAACTGGCTGCACTGATCACTCCCGTTGCATTGGGAATACCAGTTCCGCCAGGCAGCAATACCTGCACGTCTGGCGTTTGGGCAGTCACACCCGAAGCGGTCGCCAAAATGGTGTAAGTGCCCGCAGACACAGGGGCAGCCTGCAATTGAACCGTGGCATTGCCACCGCTGTCGGTAGTCACACTTTGTGTGAATCCCAGCGTACCCCCCAACTTGACGGGAGCCTGTGCAATACCCGACCCATTGACGTCAGTCACTTTAATAGACAACGTGGCCGGTCCACCGGGAACTGGCGCGGCAGGAACCAAAGACAAAGCTACTTTACTACCCGTAACAGGAATCACTGCTGTCGCAGTCTTGTCTCCCATTTTTATTGCCGCTGCAATATCCCTATTAGCCTTATTGCCTCCGATAGAGATCTTTCCGGAAGCTTTGCCTGTGGCATCGGAGACAGTCACGACCGGCGTATAAACACCAGAATTAACCGAAACAGCCAAAGCAACATTTGCGACCGGATTGTTACCGGCATCCAGAGCAGTAACCGTTAAAGTAGCCTCGTCCACACCCGAATTGGTCAATGCATTTTTATCCAACTGATAAATAATACTTGCAACGCTTACAGTTACGGGTGCTCCATTAGATGAAGTCCCGGAACTTCCGCCACCACCACCGCATGCCACCAACAAGGTTATCAACGACAGCGTCAATATTCTGAACAGTTTTCTCATTTCCCCTCCCATAATAGAATCATTTAACGCACTGGACCGCGGTCGGTAATGACCTTGGGCGTGATAAAGACCAACATCTCTCTCTTGGTTGATTCTTTGGTGTTATTTTTAAAGAGATGACCCAGCACCGGCACATCGCCCAGAAGCGGTATTTTGTTTTCCTGATTGGTTTCTTCCATTTCGAAGATCCCGCCAATCACCACGGTTCCACCGTTCTCGATCAGGATTTGCGTCTTGATGTGCTTGGTATCGATGGCCACGCCCTGCGTCGTGGTTTCGCCGCGGCTATCCTTGTTAATGTCAAGATCGAGAATGATGTTGCCTTCGGGCGTGATCTGGGGGGTGACTTCCAGCTTGAGCACAGCCTTCTTGAACGCCAGGGTGGTGGCGCCGTTCGGTGCAGTCACCGAATACGGATATTCCGTACCCTGCTCGATCAAGGCCTTGGTCTGGTCGGCCGTGATGATGCGGGGGCTCGACACGATCTTGCCCTTGCCATCAGCCTCCATGGCCGAGAGCTCCAGCGTCAGGAACCGGTTGGCGGAGGAGTTGAAGATGGACAGCGCGAAGGTTCCCACACTGCTCACCCCAGACACACTGGCGGGCAAATTGACAAAGGTTCCGCTGGTATTGGTGGCACCGCCTGCGCCACTAGAAGCCACCGCGTTGCCATAACTGGTGCCAAACGCTACGCGGTTGTTTCCACCAATGCCATAGCCGCCATCGCCACCGCGGTTGGCACGCAGATCGGTGCCGCCCAGCCGCACGCCCAGCGAACGGCCAAAAGAGTCCCGCGCCTCCACAATGCGCGCCTCGATCAGCACCTGGCGCACGGCGACGTCCAGCTTCAGCAGCAGTTGCCGCACTTCTTCCAGTTTGTTGGGCGTATCGGTCACGAAGAGCTGGTTGGTACGCGGCTCGGAAATGGCACTGCCACGCTCCGTCAGGAAGCGCGTCGAAGCAGATGTCCCTGAACTGGAACTGCTTGCCAGCTGCGTGAGCATGTCTGCCGCTTTGGCGTAGTTGAGCTGGAAAGCCTGCGTTTTGAGGGGCTCGAGTTTCTGGATGGCCAGCGCAGCTTCGAAGTCTTTCTTGGTGCGCGCATCGATTTCGTCCTTGGGCGCAATCCACAACACGGTTCCTGATTTGCGCATGCCCAGACCCTTGGCATCCATGATGATCTGCAGGGCCTGGTCCCAGGGCACGTCTTTTAACCGAAGCGTCAAGGCGCCCGTCACGGTGTCCGACGTCACGATATTGAAGTTGGTGAAATCTGCAATCACCTGCAGCAGAGACCGCACTTCAATGTTCTGGAAATTCAACGACAGTTTTTCACCACTGTAACCGGGGCCCTGGGTCAATTTGGACAAATCCACCTTCTTTTGCCGGATCTCCACCACAAACTGGTTGTCGCTCTGATAAGCGCTGTGCTCCCAGTCGCCAACGGGCTCCACCACCATGCGAACGCGTTCACCCTGTTGGGAGGTTGTCACCATTTGGACGGGAGTGCCAAAATCCGCGACATCAAGGCGCCGACGCAGACCTTCTGGCAGGGAGGAACGCAGAAAATCGATGGTCAACCCCTTATCTTGCCGGCGCAGATCAACACCCACCTGGCTGTTGGCAAGCCCGACCACAATGCGGCCGGAGCCATCGGCACCCCGGCGAAAATCGACATCCTTCAAAGGAAGCATGTCGCTATTTCCATTTTCTGCAAATACCGTGGAAACAGCCTTTTGCGAAGATTCAGCAGAAGAGTTCACCGGCAGAAGAGAAATGAGAAGGACCTTGCCTTGCACTTCAGCCCGATACGAAGTGGCCTGTTTGAGATTCAAAACCAGGCGAGACCGATCTGCGGCTTGCACAATGTTGATCGACTTCAAATTCCCCTGGTTCACATCGACGACCGACCGCCCCACGGCATTGGTGGTTCCAGGAAAATCCAGCGCAATACGCGCTGGCGATTGGATCGCAAAACCGGTAGGAACTCCAGCAAGGGGTTCGGACAGTTCGACGCGCACCACTTCCCCACCACCTTGCATCGTGCCCGTCACCGCCTCGATGGCGCCTTGCGCCATGGCGACCGTTGCCGCAAGCGTTGCAACCATGGCACAGGCGGCGTTCCGGTAGTGACTCATCATCCAGGTATTTTTCGTTGTCATTTCTTTCCCTCTTGCAGGTCAAGCGATGCGATGCGCTCTATCCAATCTCCGGTAGCGTCTTGCACTATTTCGCGCAATTGGATCGCTGTTTCAGAAATTTTGATAATCTTTCCGTAATTCTGGCCGAGGTAATTTCCCACGCGAACCTGGTAAAGCAAGTTGTCGACTTTGAGCAGCGCCGTAGGTGCGCCCTCCTTGTTCAGGCTGCCAACCATGGCCATAGAATCCAGGGGAAATGCCTCTAAAGGCTCTTTTCGACGAGCCATTTCAGGCGCAATCAAAGTCGCATTCGAGGCGATCTGCACTGAGTCGCGCTTCAACGCCTGTGTGAGCTTAATCTGGCTGAACGGCTCTACGGAGCTCTCCACCGTATAGGCCTGGGGCTGAAACTGCTTGGGCTCGGTCAGAGGCGTGATCTGCGGTTTGGTGGTAGCGCGCTGCTCGGCCATCCATTGGCGCAGTTCGTCCTCACCTGTGGGGCCGCACCCGCTCAGAACCCCAGCACAACACAGCAAGACAAGGCGGCCGGTCCACATCATTTCTTCCCTCCGGCATTCTTCTGCAACTGAATCTCTTCGGGATCCAGATAACGGAATGTTCTCGCTGTGGCATCCATGGTCAACATGCCTGCCTCCTTGCCTCCAGGAGCAATCGAAATGTTATTCAACGTCACGATACGGGACAAATGCGCGACATCGGACGCAAACGCACCCATATCGTGGTACTTCCCCGTTACCCGCACAGCGATAGGGAGTTCAGCATAATAATCCCTGACCACTATCTGACCAGGGCGAAACAAATCAAATTGCAAGCTTCGACCCAATCCTGCCTGATTGATATCAGACAACAGAGCGGACATTTCTGCCTTGCTTGGCAATTGCTTTTCGAGCTGAATCACATATTGCTGGATCTGCTCGCGCTGTTTCTTGAGCCCTTCAAGACTGACTGCTTTCACCAGCTTCTTGGAGTAGTCGCCACGCAAAACCAATTCCTTGCTGCGCTCTGCTTCAAGTTCTGCCTCGTAATCTGTCAGCAAGGCAAACCACAGAACCGCTGCCACGCCCAGCGCAATGAACGCACAGAGCAGTGCTTTCGGAAAAGTCGGCCAGAGGGATGGGTCCTTGGGATCGAGATTTCGAAACTGCCGCTGCAGATCGCGCTGCAGCGCAGCGAAATCGATTTTTGAGGGTTGTTTTTTTACCATAGCCTACTTTCCAGCCGGGGCAGCCACCGCCGTGCTGGCGGCATCCATGGCTTTTTGAGCTTCGCTGGATCGCACCAACTGAAATTTCAAGTTGAAAGCAGCCACACGCCGTTGGTCCCGGGGAGTCAGCGCCACATTGTTGGCGACAATTTCCACCAATTCCGGCTTTGAAAACCAAGGGGTGTTGTTGGTGATATTGCGCAACATCTCCGAGACACGCTCATTCGATTGCGCCATGCCTTGCATAGAAATAGTTTGATCGGCCTGCTTCAGGCTGGTGATGTAGACCCCATCGGGCAGTTGCTTGACGAGTTCGTTGAGCAGATGCACAGGCAAATTGCGGTCAGCCTGCAGGTTCTCCACGGCCTTCTGCCGGGCGCGCAAGGCTGCAATTTCGTCTTCAATGGATGCGATTTCCTTGATTTGCCCTTCAAGAACCTTGATTTCCTGTTGAAGAAAACTGTTTTTCTCTTGCTGGTCCGTAATCATCACTTGAAACCACCAGTAAATGGCACCCGCGATAGCCAAGCCCAAAAGAAACGATGCAAACATCGTTGCTTGGAAGGCCTCACGCCGGCGTTTGCGCGCGGCCTCCCGGTGAGGGAGCAGATTGATCAATATCACTGTAGAAACCTCCGCATGGCCAAACCACATGAAGTGAGATACGAAGGGGCTTCACGGACCATTTTTTTCAGACGGACGGAACTGCCAATTTTCATGCCATCAAACGGGTTGACCGCGCTGCACGCAAAGCCAGTTTGCTGGGTGACCGCCTCGGTCAAACCAGGCAACGGGGCCGACCCACCAGCCAGCATGATGTGATCGACGCGGTTGTGCGGGGTACTGGTGAAGAAAAATTGCAATGCCCGGCCAATTTCCTGCGACAGGCTTTCCACAAAGGGCCGTAAAACCGATGCCTGGTAATCTTCGGGGAGTTCACCACTGCGCTTTTTGCTTTCGGCCTCTTCCACGGAAAAACCATACTGGCGCACGATGAGTTGCGTCAGTTGCGCACCGCCAAAAGCCTGGTCCCGGTCATACAAGACTTCATCATTACGGATGACCTGCATGCTGGTGGTGAGCGCCCCCACCTCAAACAACGCAACCAGAGCGTCCTGCCCTTTGTTGGGCAACGCTTCTGTCAACCGTCCGGCAGCCAGCCGGGATGCGTGGGACTCGATGTCGACGACCACGGGCTTGAGTCCCGCAGCCTCGGCGAGACCCTGCCGGTCTTGCACCTTTTCACGCCGTGAGGCAGCAATCAGCACTTCCACGTCGCCGGGCGCATTTTTGCTGGGCCCCACCACGCAAAAATCCAGACTGACCTCATCGAGGGAAAACGGAATGTACTGGTTGGCCTCGGACTCGACCTGGACCTCGAGTTCCTGCTCTGTCATGCCCCCAGGCAAGGTGATTTTCTTGGTGATCACTGCCGTCGGGGGCAAGGCCAAGGCGACATTCTTGGTGCGGGTGCCACTCTTTTTGACGAGCCGACGCAACGCGTCAGCGACTTCGTCGAATTTTTCGATGTTGCCGTCTGTGATCCATCCGCGTTCCAGCGGCTCGATCGCACAACGCTCGAGCACCAGCCCTCCGTCCTTGTCACGCCCTAACTCCACCAGCTTGACGCTGGAGGAACTGATGTCGATACCCAGCAGCGGCGCGGCCTGGCGACTAAAAAAAGACCCCGTAGAGATCAAGATTGGTCCCCTGTAACTGGCAAAAATGGTGCAACAAAACTTAACATTTCACTTGCATGCTATCAGTAAGATAGTTCCCCAGCCAAGCGTTTTAGGCACGTGCATTCTGTAGGGCGTTGCCAAAAGCAGACGATTGTGCGCCTCCGAGCAATGCCTTCGATGCGATCACCCCACCGCTGGTGGCCGGTGAATTCGCAGTCCTTCCCGCTTGACCGATTCCGAAGTCACCGTTTTTTATAATGGTGGCTCATTTCCCTCCGCAGCAATATGGCGCCCTCCACCTCCCCAAAAAAACCTCCAACGCCTGACGCTGCGGTGGCCAGTCAACGACCCGGGCGGGCACACTGGATTTTTCGCATCTTTTTCTGGATCGGTGGGCTCGGGTTGGCGGGCGCTCTGGCCTTGCTGCTGGCCATCGGGGTGGCACTCGCCATGGCTTACCCCAATCTTCCCGATGTGTCTGACCTTGCCGACTACCGCCCCAAGCTGCCGCTGCGGGTCTACTCCTCCGAGGGCGCGCTGCTGGGGGAATTCGGCGAGGAACGGCGCAACCTGACTCCCATCGGGGACATTCCCACTGTGGTGAAAGATGCGGTGCTGGCCATTGAAGACACCCGCTTCTTCCAGCACGGCGGCGTGGACTACAAAGGAATGGTGCGCGCTGCTCTGGCCAATCTGGGACGTGTCAAAAGCCAAGGCGCCTCGACCATCACCATGCAGGTGGCCCGCAATGTTTATCTGTCCTCTGAAAAGACATTCACGCGGAAGATTTACGAAATCTTACTGACATTCAAACTCGAGCATTTGCTGACCAAAGACCAGATTCTCGAGATCTATATGAATCAGATTTATCTGGGCAACCGGGCCTACGGATTTGCAGCCGCATCCGAGGCCTATTTTGGCAAGCCGCTCGAGTCGGTTTCCATTGCCGAAGCAGCGATGCTGGCGGGCCTTCCCAAGGCTCCTTCTGCCTACAACCCCATCAGCAATCCCAAGCGCGCACGGGCTCGCCAGCTCTACATCATTGAACGGATGCAGGAAAACGGCTTCATCACGGCCCAGGACGCCGCTGCCGCAAAGCAGGAAGAAGTCAAAATCCGCACGGGACAGGACAACACCCGCGTCCACGCCGAATATGTGGCCGAGATGGTGCGGCAACTGATCTTCAGCCAGTATGGCAACGAGGCCTACACCCGCGGCTTGAACGTCTACACCACGCTGAACGCAGGCGACCAGGAAGCCGCCTACGTCGCACTGCGGCGCGGCATCATGGACTACGAGCGGCGCCAGCCATACCGTGGCCCCGAGCAGTTCGTGGCCCTGCCTGCGGCTGCACCGGAGGTGGAGGACGCCATTGATGATGCGCTGGCCAATCATCCGGACAACGGCGACGTCTTGGCAGCCGTGGTACTGGAAGCCACGGCACGCAAGATCGTGGCAGCACGCGCCAACGGCGACACCCTCGAGATCATGGGCGACGGACTCAAGCCCGCCCAGTCCGGCCTGAGCGACAAGGCGGCTCCCAACATCAAGATTCGCCGTGGTGCCGTGATCCGCGTGGTCAAAACGCCCAAGAACACCTGGGAAATCACCCAATTGCCCGAAGTGGAAGGGGCCCTTGTGGCGCTGGACCCACGCAGTGGCGCCATCAAGGCATTGGTAGGCGGTTTTGACTTTGACAAGAACAAGTTCAACCATGCAGCACAGGCCTGGCGCCAGCCAGGCTCCAGCTTCAAGCCGTTCATCTACTCCGCCGCACTGGAGAAGGGCTTTACTCCGGCCACCGTCATCAACGACGCCCCGCTCTTTTTTGATGCGGGCGTGACCGGCGGACAACCCTGGGAGCCCAAGAACTACGACGGAAAGTACGATGGCCCCATGACCATGCGCACAGGTCTTGCCCGATCCAAGAACATGGTCTCCATCCGGATCCTGCAGGCAGTGGGCCCCAAGACGGCCCAGGACTGGGTCACCCGCTTCGGGTTCGAGGCAGAAAAGCACCCTGCCTACCTGACCATGGCTTTGGGTGCAGGATCGGTCACGCCACTGCAGATGGCATCGGCCTATTCGGTGTTTGCCAATGGCGGCTACCGCGTCAACCCTTGGCTGATTGCGCGCGTAACCGACCACAAAGGCCGGGTGATTTCCGAAAACCCACCCCCCGTTGCCAGCGACCTGCCACGCACCATTGATGCAAGAAATGCCTTCATCATGGACAACCTGCTGCAAGAGGTTGCGCGCTCAGGGACCGCTGCACGGGCACAAGCCACCCTCAAGCGACCCGACCTGCATGGCAAGACCGGCACCACCAATGACTCTGTGGACGCCTGGTTTGCAGGCTACCAACCCACACTCACCGCAGTGACCTGGATCGGTTATGACAAGCCGCGCAACTTGGGCAGCCGGGAGACAGGGGGAGGACTGAGCCTGCCCGTGTGGATCAACTTCATGGAACGGGCCCTCAAGGGCGTGCCGGTCATGGAGACCGCCGTACCGCCGGGCGTGGTGAATGTGGGCGGGGAATGGTTCTATGAGGAATATGCACGCAACGCTGGGGTCGCCAACGTGGGGCTGGCAGATCGGTCTGGCGCTTCAGCAGCCGTGGCACCGCAGGAAGCGCCAGCGACCGAGGAGCGCAATCGCATCCTTGACCTCTTTCGCAATTGAGCGTTGCTAATCTCTGGGTGCAACGCTGCCGCCGGAGATGCACCGAACTGCATCCTTCCTCTGCGCAGCCACCGCCCAGGCGAACGCCCCAGAAAATACGTTTTTCAGGCCGCGAACCGCAGAGCTGCCCCAGACTGCTGGGTGGCATCCCGGCTCAAGCGGTCAAAGAATTCGCCGGCTCCCTTGGTGTCTTGCCAGGCGGTCCCGTCAAACCGGTAGTGGTATCCACCCGACTTCGCAGCCATCCACACCTCATGCAGAGGTTTTTGCAGATTGATGATGATCTGGCTGCGGTTGGGAAACGTCAGTGTCACCATGCCGCCGGTGCGCTGGCTGTCTACATCCGCATCGCCAGCATCGTTCAGACGATCGCAGCTTCGTTCAACAGCAAGCAGCAGTTTTTCTGCCTGATCCAGAAATTCAAGGTCGGTCATTACAATTTACGCATGTTGAAAGCTTCCCAAATTCTAGTCAGGACCATTGCCCTTGCTGCGAGTGCGGCGGCACTCACGGGCTGCGGGCAGCGCGGCCCACTGTACCTGCCCGGGACGCCTGAGGCCAGGCAACGGGCCACACTGCCTGAAACCCTCTCGCCTACCCAGGCATCCCCTTCACCCGCGCCCCCAGCACCGCCAGCGTCAGTGTCGCGCTGACAGCCACGCCCATCGGCAACCATCGCCCAAAGCGAAGGACGGCCAGCTTGATATTCATCAAGCATTGAATACAGGGGCAATCGTACAGTCGGCGTTTCATCGCACCACAGCATTGACATGGCCCTGGAACTCTATCGCGACAAGCACCACGCCTGCCTCATGTTCACCGACCTCATCGAGGAGGATGGGCAAGCGGTGCAAGCCAACCAGTTCCTGATCGTCGACGATGGCACGGGCGCCATCATCGACCCCGGCGGCAATCTCGCCTTCAACGAGCTGTTCATGGGAATGTCAAAACATTTCGCACCCAGCAAACTGGCGTATGTCATTGCCTCGCATGCCGATCCGGACATCATTGCCTCGCTCGACCGCTGGATGACCAGCACCAAGGCCTCGCTGGTGATTTCGCGGGTATGGGAGCGATTTGCCCCGCACTTCACCAAGGTGGGCAAGACGGAAAACCGGGTGATCGGCGTGCCGGACAGTGGCGGGCACCTGCCTTTGGGACGCAATGAACTGGTGCTGCTGCCGGCGCATTTCATGCACTCCGAGGGCAATTTCCATTTCTACGACCCCATCAGCCGCATTCTTTTCACTGGCGACCTCGGGGTGTCGATGACGTCGGGGGCCGAGGCGAGCATCCCTGTCACCGATCTGGCACCGCATATCCCGCGCATGGAGGCTTTTCATCGCCGCTACATGGTCTCCAACAAAATCCTGCGGCTGTGGGTTCGCATGGCGCGCCAGCTGGACATTTCCATGCTGGTTCCCCAGCACGGCGCACCCATCATGGGCAAGAAGGCCATCGGTGATTTTCTGGACTGGATCGACAACCTCATGTGCGGCATCGACCTGTTCGATGATCGCGCCTACCAGATTCCGACCAACCGCATCGAACCCATCACCCGGCAACAGTGACCGGCACTGCGGGCGGGTCAACGGACCAAAGAAATTTCCGAAAAAACAGGTGTAAGCCCCGTCAGAACATCTTTATTAGCTCTGTTTATTAGAGCAATCAAGAGGGTTTGATGCTTTTACTCTGCCCGTCAGACCGGACAGTTGCACCGGCCAGGCGCCGCCGCAAGCGCCATCCCAAGAGCGCCGCGATGATGGCTCCGTACACGGCGACTTCCGCAAAGTTGTGCTTACCGGCACGCATCCAGAAAAAATGCAGGATCGCCAGCACGGCCACCCCATACACCGCGCGGTGCAAGGCCTGCCAGCGCCGCCCCCCCAAGGCCCGAATAACGCGATTCCACGAAGTCACGGCCAATATGGCGAGCAGAAAAAACGCCAGAAATCCGACCAGGATGAAGGGGCGCTTGGCAATGTCGTGCGCGATTGCGGCAAGGTCAAAGCCCATATCAAACCCGCTGTAACTCAACAGGTGCAGCAGCGCATAAAAAAACACAAACAGGCCCAGCATGCGCCGAAAACGGGCCAATTGCGGGCTGGCACTCATCACGCGCAGCGGTGTCACCGCCAGCACGACACACAGGGCCCGCAAGGTCCAGTCGCCGGTGGCGCGGATCAGCGCCTCGGCGGGATTGGCACCCAGCTGGTCGGTGGCTGCGGCGTACAACAGCCACGATAAAGGCAGCAGGCACAGCACGAACAGCGCCGGCTTTGCTGCAGGATGGAGCAGGATTTTTCGCATGAAACAACAGACGGGCCGCTTTGCCTGGCAAACACTAGCAACAAAGCTCAATAGAACTTCTTGAGATCCATGCCAGCGTAGAGTTGTCCTACCTGGGCCTCGTAGCCGTTGAACATCAGTGTCTTGCGCTTTTTGGCAAACAGGCCGTCCTCACCAATCCGTCGCTCAGTGGCCTGGCTCCAGCGCGGATGGTCTACGTTTGGATTCACGTTAGAGTAAAAGCCGTATTCCTGCTGGGCTGCCTTGTTCCAGGCCGTTCCCGGCTCCTTCTCGACAAAGCGGATCTTGACGATGCTCTTGGCGCTCTTGAAGCCGTATTTCCAGGGCACTACTAGGCGCACCGGTGCACCATTCTGGTTGGGCAGCACTTCCCCATACATGCCAAAAGCCAGCAGGGTGAGCGGGTGCATGGCCTCGTCCATGCGCAGGCCTTCCACATAGGGCCAGTCGAGCACACGCGAGCCCACAAAGGGCATCGTCGCCTTGTCTGCCAGCGTCACGAACTCCACATATTTGGCGCTGCCCTGCGGCTCCACGCGCCGGATCAATTCGGCCAGCGAGTAGCCCACCCAGGGGATCACCATGGACCAGCCCTCCACGCAGCGCATGCGGTAGATGCGTTCTTCCTGGGCGCTGAGCTTGAGCAGGTCTTCAATGCCGTACTTGCCGGGCTTCTTGACCAGGCCTTCCACCTCCACGGTCCATGGCCTGGTCTTCAGGGTGTGCGCATTGCGTGCGGGATCGGCCTTGTCGGTGCCGAATTCGTAGAAATTGTTGTAGCCGCTCGCGTCCTTGTAGTCCGTGAGCTTCTCCATGGAGACAGCACCCGCCACTGCCGACTTGGCGCCCGCCATTGGGGCCAGTTTGCCGGGACGTGCTGCCTGAGCCTGTTGTGCCAACGCTTCGCGACCGGCCCAGGAGGCCAACGCGGCCCCCGCAACACCTCCCGCCATGAGCTTGAGCATGTGGCGGCGGTCTTCATAGACCGAACGCGGGGTGATTTCGGAGGAATGCGGGTGGTTAAAACCCGAGTCGCGCGATGGAATCAGCATGGGAGGCTCCGGTCATTCTCTGGTGGAAACAGCTGTGCGATGGAGTGCAACAACTGCCAGTTCGTTCCCTGAACCAATCAGGTTACACCCAAGACGCAATAGTTGCAGACTTACCCCCTCGCAAGCCCGACGCCCCCACGACCCCTTCAGAGCGTGCCGTAGCTGTGCAACCCGCTCAGGAACATGTTCACGCCCAGAAACGCAAACGTGGTCACCACCAGACCGACCAGCGCCCACCAGGCGGAGACGGTGCCACGCAGCCCCTTCATAAGGCGCATGTGCAACCACGCGGCATAGTTGAGCCACACGATCAGCGCCCAGGTTTCCTTGGGGTCCCAGCTCCAGTAGCCACCCCAGGCCTCGGCGGCCCACAGGGCCCCCAACACCGTGGCGATAGTGAAGAAGGCAAAGCCCACGGCAATGGACTTGTACATCACATCGTCCAGGATCTCGAACGACGGCAGCCGCGCCGCAATGCGCTTACGGCCGAGCAGAATGCCCGCCACGATGAGGGCGGAAATGCCGAAATAGACCATCCAGTAGCTGCCGCCAGCCTCGCCACCGGCCTGGCGAAACACCACGGGCTCGAAGCACAGCACCACGCCCAGCAGCCACAGGGGCGCCAGCTTGTACCACCGGGTCTCGCTGGCCTGCTGCTTGATCAGGTAAGCAAAAGCCACCATGGCCGCCAGCGCGAAAGTGCCATAGCCGATGAAGTTGGCGGGCACATGCAGTTTCATCCACCAGCTTTTGAGGGCTGGCACCAAGGGCTGAATCTCATGTGCTTCGCGGATCACGGTATACCAGAGCAAAAAGCCTACGGCCGCGCTCACCACCAGCATCACGAAGCCCCCCAGCGCGCGCGTGCCGTACTGCTGTTCGTAATACAGGTAAAACGCCGCCGTCATCCAGCAGAACATCACGAACACTTCGTAGAGGTTGCTCACTGGAATATGGCCCACATCGCTGCCGATCAGGTAGCTTTCATACCAGCGCACCAGTGTTCCGATCAGGGCCATCCCCACCGCCACCCAGACCAGGCGCGAACCAATCAAGGTCAGGGTGTGACCTTCGCCGCGTGCGAACATGCCCATCCAATAGAACGCAGTGCTCATGAAAAAGAGCATGCTCATCCACAAAATGGCCGACTGACTGGACAGGAAATATTTGAGACCGAACACGGTCTCGGCCCGCGCAAGGTTGCCCGCGCCGTCCTGCTGGTACAGGCCGATGGAGACCAGTGCCAGAGCCGCCACCACCAGCATCAACACCCGCAGCGGACGCCAGAACCAGCCCAGCCACACGGTGCAGGGAATGGCCCCCAGCAGGATGCCTTTTTCGTACCCATCCATGTAGCTGCCGTAGCGTTGCAGCGCATACAACCCGCCCGCGGCCACGATGGCAGCGAACAGCCAGTCGAACCAGTTGCGACGGGAGAAGAACCCCTCGTTGAGAGAGATGGTGGTGGTGGCGGTATTCATGCGTTGCCTCAGTGGGGACGGGCCCCGATCAGTTTCTCGGCGAGCTGGACGAACTCCCGATCGCCGTCCATGGTCTTGCGATTGGTGGACAGCGCCAGCAGGGCGTGCGACTTGTCACCCCGGGGTGCGACCCACACCCACACGCGGCGCTCGCGCACGTAGAGCATGGCAAAAACACCCAGGATCAGCAAGGCACAGCCCAGATAGACAATGTTCTTGCCAGGGGCTCGCGCCACCTGAAAAACGCTGGCCT
>DAOPUP010000018.1:0-8877 GCA_035350655.1 Acidovorax sp.
TCGCGCCCGAGGTGGCACGCGACCTGCAGATCACGGCCCACGGCATCGCCCGCAATCTGTTCCTTGGTTACTTCGGCACGCCACCCGGGTTTGACGAGAGCGCCCGCGATCCAGAGCCAGCCATCGACCAATCAACTCCTGATTTAATAGCAACAGGTGAATGAATCACCTGGTCCCGAAGCATATTTGACAGATTTTTCCCGGGCAGGTAACTCACTGCCCACCCTCGACAGGGACCGGGTCTGGTTCATAGGGCCGCACCAGCCGCACCGGCAGCCGGGTGGCCTTGCCCACGTCGCCACGGCTCTCGGCGGTCTGCAGGTTCACCGCCCAGCCTTGACGGAAAGCCATGGTGCCAGCCTCTCCTCCGGCGCCGCCGCGCATGACGTTGCCATAGTTGTAAAGATTGCCCGATCCTGTCTGTATATTGGCGGAGCCCGACCAATGCCATTCGGGGGGTGCGCCTGGAAAAAGCACCACACTCAGCCCCGGCGGGCGGGTGGTCTTGTCCACCAGCCGCTTGAGTTCATTGGCGCGTGGCAACCGCCAGCGCACGCCCTCGGACTTCCAGCGGGCGTTAGCCAGTGCCACCGCCTGCGCATAGTCGAGTTGCTGCGGCGTGCCGGTGCAGGTCTTGCCATTCCACTGCATCCCCTCTACACAACGCGGCCACACCAGCCGGGCACGCAGATCAATGATGGATGCGCCATCCTCCGAAGGCACCAGGGGTGGCGATACCGGCGGGTCTGCCGCGTCGGCGCAGGCGGCAAACAGCATGCTGCCCAGAAAGACGGCGCAGGAATGGCGGGTCCACAGAGGTTTATTCTTGGTGCGTAGGTCCATGGCGCAGAGTATGCAGGCGTTCTCCGAGGCGGCAAGCGCGGCCTCTGACCCTGTGGGCGATCTCGCGGTGGGTGCCTGCCGGCTCAGTGGTCTTGTGTGCGCGGCAGCAGTCCGGCTGCGGCGCGCAGGGGCTCGAGCAGCGGCGACAGGCCGTTGTGGTCGATCTCGTGCATGAGCGCCAGCAACCGCCCCAGGTCGCTGCGCGGAAAGCCCTCGCGGGCAAACCAGTTGAGGTAATTGCCGGGCAGGTCGGCCAGCAAACGGCCCTTGTACTTGCCATAGGGCATGGACACGGTGACCAGGCGCTGCAGCTGTGCCGGATCCATCATCAGCCCCCCGCGCGCTTGACCTGGTGGCCGCGCTTTTTCAGCGCTTCCATCACGCGCTCCACATGGTCGCCCTGCACCTCGATGACCCCGTCCTTGACCGTACCGCCGCTGCCGCATGCGGCCTTGAGCTCTTTGCCCAGCGCTGCCAGCGCATCGGCATCGAGCGCCACACCCTTGACCACCGTGACCGCCTTGCCGCCACGCCCCTTGGTTTCGCGCGAGACACGCACAATGCCGTCGCCCGATGGCACGGGCACCGCCTTGCACACGCACTGCGCCTGCGGCTGCCGGCAGTCGGGGCACATGCGGCCATGGTCGGTGGAATAAACGAGGCCGCCCAGGCCCGCCAGATCGCGCAGGGATTTCATGACACCGGCCTCAGGGCTACAGGTTGGCGGATTTTGGCGCGGGCGCCGGCGTGCGCAGCATATGGAAGTTGAGGATGCGCGTGGCCATCACCGTTTCCACGAAAAAGAGCACCAAAGCCAGCAGGAACGAGAGCACGCCGCTCAAAAAACTTCCCAGTGCCCAAGTGTGGCCACGAAAGTCCGTGGTCTCGCCCAGAAACAGCAGGATGATGGTCACGCCAATCAGAAAACCGCACAGGGTGAGCAGACCGATGCAGCCATTGGCCATGCGCCCGCGGGTGCGCAAGTACCCGAGCTCCAGCAGGGCGCGCTCCCGAAAATCGGCCTCATCGGTATGGCGGGCCCGGTCTTCCACCACGCGGGCGCGGTCGATGATGCGCGCCAGGCGCCCTGCCACCGCACCGATCATGCCGGCCACGGCGGTCAACAGAAACACCGGGGCCACGGCCAGCTGGATACTGTGGGTGATGGTGGACGAATCAAAAGCAAGGTTCATGGTGCCAATAGAGCAATGCAACGCGGGGTGCGGACGGGCTGCGATTATCGCCACCCGCGCAGGTGGCGCACAATGCACGCCCGCAGGCCGCGTGGCGCCGGGCACCGCGCCCTCGGCGCTGCCGGCCTCACCGCAGTCACGGCGGCAAGCGTTTGCACGCATGAGATGGCGTGAAAACCTGTCCGGCGGCTGCCGCGCAATTGTCCTTGTAGGCCATGATTTCCTGTGCACTGGCGCCGGGTTGGTGGCCAGAATTTTTTGTCTCACACCATGCCATTTTCTGCCCTCGGTCTTTCTCCCGCCCTCATCCAGGCTGCCACGGCCATGGATTTTGTCGCGCCCACGCCCATCCAGGAGGCGGCCATTCCGGCCATTCTGCGCGGCGCCGATGTCGTGGGATCGGCCCAGACGGGCTCGGGCAAAACGGCGGCCTTTGCCCTGCCCCTGCTGCAACTGCTGCAAGCCAGTGCGCCCCAAACCCCGCGGCGGGTGCGCGCGCTGGTGCTGGTGCCCACGCGCGAGCTGGCCGCCCAGGTGGGCGAGGTGGTGCGCAGCCTGGCCCAAAACCTGCCCCACCCGCTGAAAGTGGCCGTGGTGTTTGGCGGCGTCTCCATCAACCCCCAGATGATGGGCCTGCGCGGTGGCGCCGATGTGGTGGTCGCCACGCCCGGCCGCCTGCTCGATCTGGTCGAGCACAACGCCTTGCAGCTGGCCAGCGTCAACCTGCTGGTGCTGGACGAGGCCGACCGCCTGCTGGACCTGGGGTTCGCCGAGGAACTGCAGCGCACCCTGGCGCTGTTGCCCCCCCGGCGGCAGAACCTGTTCTTCTCGGCCACCTTCCCGGTCGCCGTGCAGCGGCTGGCCGAGACGCTGCTGAACGACCCCGTGCGCGTGGCCGTGGCCGACACACCGGCCAACGAACCGTCCATCGTGCAGCGCGCCATTGCCGTGGACGCCAGCCGCCGCACGCAGCTGCTGCGCCACCTGGTGCAGGAAAACCAATGGAGCCGCGTGCTGGTGTTCGTGGCAACGCAATATGCGGCCGAACATGTCGCCGAGAAGCTCTACAAGGCCGACATCTTTGCCACACCGTTTCACGGCGGCTTGAGCCAGGGTGCGCGCAAGCAGGTGCTGCAGGAGTTCAAAGACGAACGCTGGCAGGTGGTGGTGACCACCGACCTGGCAGCGCGCGGCATCGACATCAGCCAACTGCCTGCGGTGGTGAACTACGACCTGCCGCGCTCCGCGGTGGATTACGTGCACCGCATTGGCCGCACCGGGCGCGCGGGTGAGAGCGGCGTGGCGGTGAGCTTTGTCACGGCCGATACCGAAGCGCATTTCCGCCTGATCGAGAAACGCCAGCACCTCGCCCTGCCGCGCGAGCAGATGGCTGGCTTCGAACCCACCGAACTGCTGCCAGAAGTCACGGCCGCGGGCACTGGTGGCATCAAGGGCAAGCGCCCCAGCAAGAAAGACAAGCTGCGCGCTACCGCGGCCGCTGCGCAGGCGGCAACAGGGCAGGATTAAAACGGGAAGATCAGTCGGCGTCGTTGCCGTCGCTGGCGGTGCTGTCGCCCTCACCGTCTTGCGCCGCTGGTGCAGGACGGGCCTGGCGGTGCCCCCCCTTGGCGAGAATTTCGACATAGAACTGCGTGCCCCCTTCGCGGGCCACGCCGTCAACCAGGCCGATCAGGGCCGCAAGGTGGGCGACTTCGGCGGTCTCGGCGCTGCGGCCGAACTTGCAGTCGAAGTCCCAGAAATCCGCGCCGGCGGGCACGGGACGGCCCCGTTCGCGCTTGATGTACTTGCGGATTTCATGCTTGATGGCCTCCAGGACGCGGTCGCTGTTCTTGCCTTCGATGTGGAGCTGGAAAGTTTTTTTCATGGGCGATGGTACCGCCTGCGCCAGCGGCCTCACCCAAGCGATGGGCAAAACGCAGCCAGCGTGACCGATTTCAGCGCCTGCGCCGCCTAGCTACCCGATCGCTGGCGTGCCAGGCTCATCAGTAATGCGGCGGCAACTCGTCGCGCAGGTTGCGCGGCTCGCCCGCGCCGCCCTCGGGCACCTGCTGGCGCAAGCGCAACAGCTCACGGGCGAGGTCGTCGATCTGCTGCTGCTGGCGGTAGATGACGAGGTTGAGCTGATCGAGCAGGTCTTCGGTGTAGCTGGCCTTGATCTCCAGATCGGTCAGGCGCTGCTCTAGTGGGGAGGTGTCTTGCATGGCGCTATTGGAACGCAATCCACTGCCCGCAGATGCCATTCGATCTACCGTCCATCCAGCGGGTAGGCCGGATCGGTGTATCCCGGCGTGGAGGGATGGCCCGGTGCCACCAGCGAGTCCACCAGCGCCTCATCCGCTTCGGTCAGGGCGTAGCCGAGTGCAGGCGCATAGTCCTGCCACTGCGCCAGCGTCCGGGGCCCGGCAATCACCGAGCTGACCGCCCGGTGGGCCAGCACCCAGGCCGTGGCAAATTGCGCCAGCGTCACGCCCCGCTCCTGCACATGCCGCTGCAAGGTCTGGGCAATCTGCAGCGACTCTTCACGCCACTCGGCCTGGGCGATGCGCTTGTCGCCCCGGGCGGCACGCGAACCTGCCACCGGTGGCTGGCCAGGCAGGTATTTGCCCGTGAGCACGCCCCGCGCCACCGGGCTGTAGGGCGTGACCCCCAGCCCATGGTGGGTGCAGGCCGGCAATATCTCGACCTCGGGCATTCGGTTGAGCAGGTTGTAGTAAGGCTGGCACACCACCGGCCCGGGCATGCCCATCTGCCGGGCCAGATGCACCAGCTCGGTGATGCGCCAGCCCCGAAAATTGGAAACACCCCAGTAACGGATCTTGCCCGCACGCAGCATCGCATCAAGCGCCTGCAGGGGCTCCTCCAGATTCATGCCGTTGTAGTCGCGGTGCAGGTAAAGAATGTCCACATGGTCGGTCTGCAGCCGCCCCAGGCTGGCCTCCACCTCGCGCAGCATCCAGCTGCGCGAGTAGTGCGCCTCGTTCACGCGCTCGGACATCTTGTTGCCCAGCTTGGTGGCCAGCACCCAGTCGTGGCGCTGGCCGCGCAGCAACTCGCCCACCATGGATTCGGACGCACCCAGGGTGTACACATCGGCCGTGTCGATATAGTTCACCCCCCGGTCATGGGCGTCGGCCACGATGGCGGCGGCTTCGTCGCGCGGGGTCTGGTCGCCAAACATCATGGTGCCCAGGCACAGACGGGACACCTGGAGGTTGCTTTTGCCCAGATTGCGGTACTGCATGGCTTACAGCGCCTGTGCCAGGCGCGCCACGCCTTCGCGAATCTTGTCCACATCGGCCGTGGCGAACGACAGGCGCAGCGTGGCAGGGTCGGGGTGCTGGGCAAAGAACGGCGTGCCGGGCACGAAGGCCACGCCTTTTTCGATGGCGGCCTTGGCCAGCAGATTGGCATCGGCCTGCTTGCCGCCCGCGCCCGTCAGGCGCAGCCACACGAACAGGCCCCCCTGGGGTTGCACGAACTGCACGGCATCGCCCAGCTCCTTGCGCAAGGCGTCGCACAGGGCCTGGGCACGCTCGGCATAGACCTCGCGCACATGCGCCAGGGTGGCGGGCATGCGGCCGGCCTTGAGGTAGTGCGCCCCCGTGGCCTGGGCGAAGGTGCTGGTGTGCGCGTCACTGAACTGCTTGCACATCACCGCCTTGGCCAGCAGCTCAGGCGGGGCGATCAGCCAGCCAATGCGCAGGCCGGGGCTGAGCACCTTGCTCAGGGAGCCGCAATGGGCCAGCAGCGCGCGGCTGCCGGGCACCTGGCTGGACAGCGCCAGCAGGCTGGGCGGCGGCGCCTCGCCAAAATACAGGTCGCCGTAGGGATCGTCTTCGACCACCAGGGTCTGGTACTTCACGGCCAGCTCCAGCACCTTCTTGCGACGTGCCAGGCTCAGCGTGGCGCCGCTGGGGTTGCCGAAGGTGGGAATCAGGTACACCAGCTTGGGGCGGTGCTCGGCAATCAGCCGCTCGAGCGCATCCACGTTGACGCCCTCGCCATCGATGGGCGCGCTGATGACCTCGGCGCCATACAGGCGAAAGCACTGGATGGTGGCCAGAAAGGTGGGGCCTTCGACGATCACCTTGTCGCCGGGGCCGATCATGGTCTTGCCCAGCAGGTCCAGCGCCTGCTGGCTGCCGGTGGTGACGATGAGCTGCTCGGGCGCCACATCCGGGGCCCCCTTGCTGGCCATGAAGGCGGCCAGCTGCTCGCGCAGCGGCTGGTAGCCCTCGGTGGCGCCATACTGCAATGCGGCACCCGGCTCTTCAGCCAGAGCGGCCTGGCTGGCGGCGCGGATGCCGTCCACGTCAAACAAGGCGCTGTCCGGAAACCCGCCGGCAAAGCTGATGATGCCGGGCTTGCCCAGCAGCTTGAAGAGCTCGCGGATGGCGGACGTTTCTACATTGTTCAGGCGGTCGGCAAATTGCATGGACGGTGCTTTCTTCAGTGGACGGTGAATTGCGCATTGTCGCCAATTGGCATGCCTTGATGGCCGCTTTGCACCCTGCGGCCTGCGGGCGCCCGCCAATGCGCCCTACACTGCCCGCCATGAAAACCGCGCAGATAGCACCTTTTTTCGCCACCCTCAAGGCAGCCAACCCGCTGCCCAACACCGAACTCGAATACACCACCGTGTTCGAGCTGCTGGCCGCCGTGCTGCTGTCGGCCCAGGCCACCGATGTGGGCGTGAACAAGGCCACGCGCAAACTGTTCCCCGTAGCGGGCACACCGCAGGCCATTCTGGACCTGGGGCTCGAAGGGCTGGAGGGCCATATCAAGACGATTGGCCTGTACAAAAGCAAGGCGCGCCACCTGCTGCAAACCTGCCGCATCCTGGTGGAGCAGCACGGTGGCCAGGTGCCGCGCACGCGCGAGGCGCTCGAAGCCCTGCCCGGCGTGGGCCGCAAGACGGCCAACGTGGTGCTCAACGTGGCGTTCGGCGAGCCCACCATGGCCGTGGACACGCATATCTTTCGCGTCAGCAACCGCACGGGCCTGGCGCCCGGCAAGAACCCGTTGGCGGTGGAGCTGCAGCTGATGAAACGCGTGCCCCCCGCCTACGCCGTGGATTCGCACCACTGGCTCATCCTGCTGGGGCGCTACGTGTGCCAGGCGCGCAAGCCGCGGTGCTGGGAATGCCTGGTGGCGCCGTATTGCGACTTTCAACCCAAGACCAGTGCGCCATGACAGCGTGGACGGTACAGCGCACGGCCCCACAGACAGCCAGCCCATAGCGCGCCGTCGACAGCACCCTTTTCAGACGCCTCAATTGCTATTATTTGTATAGCAACAAGTCCAATAAAAACGATCATTACAGTCGCTTTTCATTCAAATATTTGATGCCCACCAGGCAGCCGGTGCCCGGGCCTGAGCAAGGCCGCAAACTCCACGGCAGCGCGGCTGCGTGAGGCGCCGCGCCGCCACAGAATGCCGGCGTGGCGCACCATCTGCGGCGAATGCAGCGGGACGGCCTGCATGTCTGGCGCCAGGCGCGCGGCACGCTCGGGCACGATGCAGGCCAGCTCGCCCCAGCGGCACACGTCGATCAGGCCCTCCACCGACTCCATCTCCACCCGCACCCAGGGCTGCACACCGGCTTCGCGCAGGCTGTCGTCAATCAGGCGGCGCGTGGTGAAAGCGCGCGGCAACATGGCCAGCGGCACCTGGACCAGGGACTTGACCGCCAGCGTACGGCGGCGCGCCAGCGGGTGGGCGCGGTTCACCACCAGCTGCATGCGCTCCTCGAACAAGGGCTCGGTCTCGATCTCCTCGCGCTGCGTGGGGTGAAAGGCAATGCCCACATCGAGCAGGCCTTCCACCAGCTGCTCCTCGATGGGCCCGGCGCGCAGGTCGCGCACCACGATGTTCACCTTGGGATAGGCCATGCTGAAGGCCGCCACCGCGGCGGGCACCAGGGTGTGCAAAAACGTGGGAATGACGCCCACGGTGAGCATGCCCGACTGCAGCCCCGTCATGTCGGCCAGCGCCATGCGCCCGGCCTCGATCTCCTGCAAGGCACGGGCGGCATGCACGCGAAAGGCCGCCCCCGCCTGCGACAGCCGCAAGCCCCGCCCCAGCCGGTCAAAAAGCTGGATCTCGAGCTCCTGCTCGAGCTGGCGCAGGCCGTGCGACAGGGTGGACTGCGTGACAAACAGGTTCTGCGCCGACTGCGTGAGGTGCTCGGTCTGGGCGATGTCGAGAAAGTAGCGCAGCTGCCGGATTTCCATCGAGGACACTCCCATTTATTCGTTCGATCTCATCGAATGATAAATTGCAAATAAATCATTGGAACGTCATACGGATTAAACCTAACCTTGCTTTTTTTGCGCCCCCTGGTGGGCCGACGCCATTTTTCTGGTCCCCAAAGAAAGTACACAGCCATGCACAGCCGCTTCACCATCGAACGCCTGCAGGCGCGGATTCTGGACATTCCCACGATCCGCCCGCACAAGCTCTCGTTTGGCTCCATCAGCCGCCAGAGCCCGGTCATCGTTCAGGTGTGGCTGAAGGACGGTGCCACGGGCTTCGGCGAGGCGGCCACCATTGGCGGCCCGTCGTGGAACGAAGAATCGCCCGAGAGCATCCTGCACGCTATTCAAAACTACCTGGCTCCCGCACTCGTCGGCCAGGATGCCGGCGGGTTTGAAGCCGCCCTGGCACGCATGGACAAAGCCTGCAAGGGCAATGCCTTTGCCAAGAGCGCTGTGGAGATGGCGCTGATCGACGCCGTGGCCCGCACCCTTGAGCTGCCCGCCTGGCAACTGCTGGGCGGCAAGGTGCACCAGAGCCTGCCCCTGGCCTGGACGCTGGCCAG
>DAOPUP010000018.1:8977-15111 GCA_035350655.1 Acidovorax sp.
TTCGAACTGCAACTGCCCGACGGCCCCGGCTTCGGCGTCGACATTTCGCTGGCCCAGCTCGAGCGCTTTGACCGCGCCCGCCAGGGTCTCAACGCCGTGCATGTGGACATGGCCGCCAATACCCCCGTCCCCGTTTAAGGAGAAAAAACCATGCTGTTTCTGGTTCGTATGGATGTGAACATCCCACGCGACTTGCCCCTCGAGCAAGCCAACGAAATCAAGGCCCGCGAAAAGGCCTATTCGCAAGACCTGCAGCGCGACGGCCGCTGGAAGAGCATCTGGCGCGTGGTGGGCGAATACGCCAACTACAGCATCTTCGATGTGGCGTCCAACGATGAACTGCACCAGCTGCTGCAGGGACTGCCCCTGTTCCCGTTCATGAAGATCTCCGTCACCCCGCTGGCGCAGCATCCTTCGGCCATCTGAAGCCCCATTCTCCCCACAACCCATCGAGACCAACACCATGCACACCAAACGCCATCTGCTGGCCCTGCTGGCCCTTGCGGGCCTGGGCCTGAGCGCGCATGCCCAGCCTGCGGCCGCCGACTGGCCGAACAAGCCGATCCGCTGGGTGGTTCCCTTCCCGCCGGGTGGCGCCATGGACGCCATCGCCCGCACGCTGGGCGAGAAGGCCGGCAAGGCGCTGGGCCAGCCCTTCGTCATCGAGAACAAGCCGGGTGCGGGCGGCAACATCGGTGCCGACTACGTGGCCAAGCAGCCGGGTGACGGCTACGCCCTGATGATCACTTCGATCGGCATGGCCACCAACAAGCCGCTGTACGGCAAGCTCAGCTACGACCCCATCAAGGACTTTGCTCCCGTGAGCCTGCTGGCCGTGGTGCCGAATGTGCTGGTCACCAACGCCACCCAACCCGATGTGAAGACCGCCCGGGACGTGATCGCTGCCGCCCGCAAGGCCCCCGGCAAGCTCACCTATGCATCGGCCGGCAACGGCACCTCGATCCACCTGGCGGGCGAGGTGTTCGCCTCGCTGGCCCAGCTGGACATGCTGCACGTGCCCTACAAGGGCAGCGGCCCGGCCGTGGCCGACCTGCTGGGTGGCCAGGTGAACTACATGTTCGACAGCATCACCTCGGCACGCCCGCACATCCAGTCGGGCAAGCTGCGCGCCCTGGGCGTGACCACCGCCAAACGCTCGAGCACCCTGCCCGACGTACCCACGCTGGCCGAGGCCGGTGTGCCCGGCTACGAGGTGTCGCCATGGTTTGCCGTGTTCATGCCCGCATCCACGCCCAAGCCCATCGTCAGCAAGCTCAACAAGGCCCTGCTGGACGCGATGAAAGACCCCGACGTGGTCAAGCGCTTCGAAACCATTGGCGCAGAACCGGTGGGCTCCACACCCGACGAGCTGGCCAGGCACCTGGCCCGCGAATCCGAGCGCTGGGCCCAGCTCATCACAGAGCGCGGCATCAAGCTCGACTGACACACCACGCCATTGCGTCATTCAACCCGCCCATCCCACCGTATTGAGGAGACCTCCATGTCCGAACTCACCCAAGCACAGCTGCTGGAACTGGTCAACACCAAGAAGATCGCCCCCGGCAACGCACGCGTGCGCCAGCTCACCGAGCGCATCGTCACCGACCTGTTCAAGACCATCGACGAACTGGATGTGACGCCCGACGAGTTCTGGGCCGCCGCTGGCTGGCTCACGCGCCTGGGTGCCGCGGGCCAGACGGGCCTGATCACCGCAGGCCTGGGCTTTGACCGCCTGCTCGATATCCGCGCCGACGAGGCCGACGCCAAGGCAGGCCGCAACGGCGGAACTCCGCGCGCCATCGAAGGCCCGCTGTTCGTGGCGGGTGCACCCATGTCCCAGGTCGAGGTGCGCCTTGACGAGGGCGAGCCCAAGGGCGAAGTGTTCGTGATGGAGGGCCAGGTGCTGGACCTGAAGGACCAGCCCGTGGCCCATGCCAGCGTGGACGTGTGGCACGCCAATGAGCAGGGCGGCTATTCGCACTTCTTCCCCGGCATGCAGCCTTACGAACTGCGCCGCCGCATCGAGACGGATGCCAAGGGCCAGTACCGCTTTCGCACGTTCCTGCCACCGGGCTATGCGATTCCGCCGAACAGCCCGACTTCCGAGCTGTTTGAGGCCCTGGGCCGCCACGGCAACCGTCCCGCGCACATCCACTTCCTGGTGGTGGCCCCTGGCATGCGCACGCTGACCACACAGATCAACATCCCCGGCGACACCTACATCGACGACGACTTTGCCTTCGCCACGCGCGATGGTCTGATCGTGGACCTGGAGAAGAACGTGGCACCCGCAGGCTACGAGTCACTGGGCATCAACGCGCCGTTCACACGCTCGAAGTTCAACTTCGTGATGCAAGCAGCCGCCAATGCCGACGAAGCCTTGCCGCTGACGCGCATGGAGCGCGTGAGCACCCCCGCCTGAACCCACCAGCGCTCAGCCTCTGCAAGCCGCCCCGCCAGTGGGCGGCTTTTTTCATCATGCGCCCGGCCGAGGGCACAGCGACGGCGGCACGCCCCACCAACACCCCATCCGTCAGCTTGGCAGCATCAGCTCGTCGACGCTCTTACGCAGAGAACGCGAGCGCGGCGCATCGGATACACCGACCCGGCAGAAGAAGGTGAGGCCCTGATCGGGCCCGAAGCCGCCGATGCGCTCGAACTCGTCGGCCAGCGCCAGCGCGCCCTCGTTGATTTTCGTGACGGCAGTGAACTTCAGCCCGGCCCGGGCGTACCAGCGGAAAATCAGCGGCGTCATCTCTGGCTGCAAATGCAGGCCCACCGAGGCGGCGGTCAGCCACAGGCGCTGCAGCGCGATGCCGCCGCGAACGTGGTCTTCCAGGCTGCGGGCCGGAACGTCGGCCTTGACCAGCACGTGGGCGGCACAGGCCCGCGCCGGAATGTAGTCGAGCTGGATGCGCGGCGCGATGGTGCCGAACAGGTATTTGTTGAAGAACTGGACCCGTCCCCAGCTCGCCATCACCCACTCCATCAGCCGCGCGGTGGCACCATCCACGCCCACCGCCTGCTCGGGGATGCGGTCCTTGCTGAAGCGGGTGCGCCACTCGATGATCTCTTTGTGCACCGGATAGGCCTCCGGGCAGGTCAGGCGCACGTAGGCGCTGCGCCACAGAAAACCGGCCACCTGGCGGCGCTCGGCGCTGGATTCGAAGAGACTGACGCTGTAACCGGGCCCCGGCGCGGCGCTGAGGGCCTGGCGCTGGGCGGCTGTCAGCGGTGTGGTGCGCATCGGGCGACGCTGCACGACGCGGCTTTCGATGAAGGGCAGGAGCGGATCGGGCGCCATGCCGGGGCGGGCCTCGAGGCGCACGTCAAACACCGGCGCCTTGTCGGATGAACCGGGCCGCAGGCTCCAGCTGGCCGCCAGGCCCTCGCCGGTGGCGGCGATGCGCAGGGTTTCCAGCAAGGCACCGTGGGCCATGTGACTGGCGTGGCCGTTGAAATCGTAAAGACACCATTCACGGGTGTCGTTGCCGTGGATGACGAGGTGGTCGTCGGCGACGATCTCGAAACGCCAGGGCTGGGTGTTGTCGCCGCTGGGCGCCCAGCGGGCCAGGTCGAGGATTTTCAACAGGGTTTCACGACGGGCCATGAGGCGCTCCTCGACAAGGCGGATTCGGGACTTGAAAAATCAGGATTTGCCGGACTGTTCCAGGCGGCGCATGGCACGCAACTGGCGACGGGCGATGAACAGGCCGATCTGCTGGATCGGATTGCGGTTGCCACCTGGCCGCCAGGTTTTGACATAGCGGTTGCGGTAGGCGTCGAAGTGGAGGCCTCGGGGCGCGCACAATACTTCGCCGCGCCCGAGAAGGATCTTGAGGGACTCGGTGGCCGCTACGCCAGCGCACAGCTGGCACGCGGCGATGGTGTTCGGCCCGCGCTTCTCGGTGAAGTTGACCTGCGACGGATCGGCCAGGTAGCCACGCTGCAGCATGGCCGGCGACAGACCGAGCAGAAAGCGCACCGCCATTTCGTCCTCGTCGCAGCCGTCAAGGCGGAAATATTCCTCGAAGGACATCCTGCCCGGCAGGAAGCTCAGCACCGCCGTGCCCATGCCCAGCGGCGCCGCGGTAACGGCCGGCACGCCCAGCCGGTGGCAGGCGTTGAAGGTGTCGCGGCGGGCGGCAAAGGCAAAGAAATCAAGGCCATCGACGTAAAGATCGACGCCGCTCAGAAAATCATCGAGGTTGCCGGCGTTGACGCCCTTGTCGAAGATCCGGATGTCGAGCTCGGGGTTGATGTCCCGCGCCATTTCGGCCATCACCTCGGCCTTCGGGCGCCCCAGCGACGCCATCGACGCACCGGCCTGCCGGTTGAAATTCACGACATCGAAGCTGTCCATGTCGGCGATGTTGAAAGCCCCGACTCCCAGACGCGCCAGGGTGAGCAGGTGCACGCCGCCAACGCCCCCCATGCCGGCGATGGCAATGCGCTTGCCACGCAGGTCCGCCTGCTCTGCCCGGGTCACCCATCCGATGTTGCGGGAAAAGGCTTGGTCATAATCGAAGGGCAAGCAGGCATTAAGCATGTTGGTAAATTCCGTCAATCTGGTAACGCTCTGATATGAAGCCCTGAAGAACGCCGCGTCTTCCGACTCTGCGGCGCCTGCAGGCCCTAGAAATGACATGTCATGTGGTCGTTGACATCGTTCATGATTCACTCGAAAAGGCCGAACGGCCATGTCAATGCTTGCGTGATTCAGTCTAGGCGAAGGCTTCGGGAGGCATTTCCAAATCTTCGCCGCTTTCGATGACAGCATCGCAGAATGATGTCTTCGGCCTTTCCTGGGAAGTGTACTGCGGGGAGTTGGGCTCCGAGCCGGTTCGACCGGATCGTCGTGAAACCGACGACTACGATCGTCACAGCCTGCACTGCCTGATGCGCAGCTCCAGCAAGCCACACATACCCTGGTCGGCTGCAACCGGCTGGTGCTGGCCCGCCCGGAAGACCCCGATTTTCCGCTGCCTTTCAAGCACGCCTGCCGCGCCACCCTCGACCGCTCCATCATCGATCCCGCGCGCCAGCCCCGCGGCTCCATCGCCGAGGTCTCCCGGCTGGCGGTTCGCGCCCACTACCGGCGCCGCAAAGGCGAAACCAAAACCGCCCTCGCCCTCAGCGACGACGACTTCGGCACCACGGATCAGCCCCGCTTCCCGTACATTCCCATCGGTCTTCATCTGGCCGTGATCGCCATGGCACGGCACGAGGGCATCGAAACCCTGTTCATGCTCACCGAGCCGCGGCTGGCCGACCACTTCTCCAAGCTCGGCGTGAAGATCACCCAGATCGGCGGCCCCGTGGAACACCGCGGCATCCGCGCGCCCTCGATGATGGACGTGGACAGTGTCATCAGGGGGCTGCGCTTCTTCGTCAAGCCGATCTGGAAAATCGTGGTCCAGAAAATCGAAGCCGGCTACAGCGCCGGCCGGTCGATCTTCAGCACCAGGCCGTGAAGGCTGCTGAACCGGCAAGCATGGGACTGACAAAAACAACCCGTTGGTTCGCAGCGCTCTGGAACGCCACGAACCGATTCTGTTTTATTCCCACTCAATCGTCGCGGGCGGCTTGCTCGACACGTCGTAGGTCACGCGGTTGATACCACGCACCTCGTTGATGATGCGGCCCGACACTTTCTTGAGCAAGGCATAGGGCAGTTCGGCCCAGTCGGCGGTCATGAAGTCGCTGGTCTGCACAGCGCGCAGCGCCACCACGTAATCGTAGGTCCGGCCGTCACCCATGACGCCCACGCTTTTCACCGGCAAGAAGACCGTGAAGGCCTGGCTGGTGAGGTCATACCAGTTCTTGCCAGTCGCATCGTCCGTGAAGTTGCGCAACTCTTCAATGAAGATGGCATCGGCACGACGCAGCAGGTCGGCGTATTCCTTTTTCACTTCGCCCAGAATGCGCACGCCCAGGCCGGGGCCGGGGAAGGGGTGGCGATAGACCATCTCGGGCGGCAGTCCCAGGGCCACACCGAGTTCGCGCACTTCGTCCTTGAACAGATCGCGCAAGGGCTCCAGCAATTTCAGGCCCAGTTGCTCGGGCAGGCCGCCCACGTTGTGATGGCTCTTGATGGTGACGGCCTTTTTGCTCTTGGCGCCGCCCGATTCGAT
>DAOPUP010000019.1:0-14975 GCA_035350655.1 Acidovorax sp.
ATGAAGCCGGCGCCGCCGGTGACAAGAATCATGATGTGGCCCGAGAGAACTGCCTGCTGGCAAAGCCGAGCATTATCCCATCCGCTGCGGACCTGCATGTAAGCAATGGCTGTGCAGGGTGCAGTGCTTGCCTGGCACCGCGCACCGAAACCACCTCTGCACTTTCAGGGGCACCAGCCTGCGCCGGTGGCACCGGGCGGCGTAAAGTGCATGCAGGGGTCAGCGCCAGGCCCTGGATGCTGCGACGCCTGTACAACCGCTCGGTTAGAGTGGCCATGCGAGCGCAAGAAACCATGACATCCAAGGCACGCATCCATCCTTGCCGCACTGCCGAACGCATTCTGGAATGCGTCTCTGGGCAAACCCCCACACCGCCGCTTTCGAAAACCCAGGAGACACACCATGGCCCAATGGGCTCCCTTTCTCCACACAGCCGACTACCGCTGGGATGCGGCCAGCGTCCGCACGCAGTGGAGCCGACTGCACCGCGGCGATGCCGAGCCCAGCCCAGAAAACACGGCCGTACTGCAGGCCTGGGTGCTTTTTCACAACGGCGAATTCGCGCAAGCCGCAGCGGCGGGCCTGAGCGCCGGCGCCGCCGGCACCACGGTCGCCAACAAGGCCTGCGCGGTTTACGCCAACTACCTTGAGCCCCGGGAAGCGACGCGCCTGGCCCTGTTCATGCAGGTGGCCGAACGCGCCGAAACCCAGGCAAGGCAGGAGCCCGCGAACGCCAACGCCTGGTACTGGCAGGCCTATGCCCTGGGCCGCTACAGCCAGGGCATCAGCGTCGCCAAGGCGCTGGCGCAGGGGCTGGGCAGCAAGGTCAAAAATGCGCTGGAAAAAACAATGGCCCTGTCACCGCAACATGCCGACGCCCGCATTGCGCTGGGCGCCTTCCATGCCGAGGTGATCGACAAGGTGGGTCCGCTGATCGGCGGCATGACCTATGGTGCGAAGAAGGAGGCGGGCCTGCAGCTTTTTCAGGAAGCCCTGCGGCTACACCCGGGCTCTGCCATCGGCATGATCGAATATGCCAAGGCACTGGTGATGCTGGAAGGCGCCAAGCGCATGCAGGAAGCCACACAGCTTTACCAACAGGCTGCGGCCAGCACGCCCCAGGATGCGATGGAACACCTGGATGTGGAGATGGCACGCACCGAGCTGCAAGAAGACTGAGCCAGCGCCCCCGGTGCCGCGGCGCCACGGGTCAGCCGAAACGCCGCGCAGCGATCTCCAGCAGACCGTCAAAGATCAGGTTGTCCACCAGCTCGAAGGGGCGCGTCATGCTGGGCGCCATCTTCCAGCCGGCGCCGCCCGTCATCACACAGGCAGGCTCCTCGCCGCAGTGGGCGATGACATGCTGCACCATGCGCTCGACCGCGCCTGCAATCGCATAGGTGCCGCCGCTGGTCAGCGCATCGCTGGTGTTGGTGGGAAAAAGGCGCACCTCGCCCGTAGGCACATGCAGGCCGGCGGTGCCGGCCTCCAGGGCGCGCAGCATGATGCCATGGCCCGGCAGGATCAAGCCGCCGAGAAAACGCCCTTCGGTGTCGAGGCATTCCACGGTGACCGCCGTGCCCACCATCACCACCACGATCGGGCGCGCGGGACCCTTTGCCAGCACATGGTGGCGCGCCCCGATCATGGCGACCCAGCGGTCCGAGCCCAGGCGCGAGGGGTAGTCGTAGCCGTTGGTGACGCCGGCCTCCTGGGCCGAAGACACCACCCATTGCGCCGCCACATCCCACAGCTCCATCTGGTCCTGCACGCGGCGCTTGACGGCATCGCCCGCCACCACGCAGCCCAGCATCCGGGATGGCGCCGGCAGCTGCGCCCAGGAGCCCTCGGCCAGGCGGTCGATATGGTCCAGAAATTCGGCGCCATGGGCCAGCAAGGCGGCGCCCGGGCGGTGAGCGTCGTACAACGCCCATTTGAGACGCGTGTTGCCGACGTCGATGGCCAGAAATGTCATGCGGCGGATTATCCAGAGTTTTCACAGCACCATCGGCGACATGCCGCAGCGGCGCGGGAACGCCTCTAACACGAGGGCCTGCTCACCCTTGCCGCCACGGCAGCCCCTGCTGGCGCCAGCCGCCCTTCTTGCCGCGCTGGGCGTGGCCATCGAGGTCGCCCTCGAAGCCCTCGAGGATGTTGTAGGCCGTGATGCCCAGCTCGGTGGCGCGCCGCGCAGCAGCGACCGAGCGCACACCACTGCGGCACAGCAGCACGGCACGGCCGCCTTCGGGGACGGCGGCGCGCAACTGGGCATCGAAGTCGGCATTCGGCGCCATGCCGGGCCATTGCTTCCAGGCCACGGCCACGGCGCCGGGCACCTCCCCCACCCACGCACGTTCGGCGTCGCTGCGCACATCGATCAATACGGCCTGTCCGTCCTGCACCCATTGCCAGGCCAGCCGGGCCGGGACATCGCCCGCATAACCCTCGGCCGCGCGCGGCGCCTGCAAGGTGGCGCCATCGGCGTCGTGCCGCAGGCCCGAGTGCAGGTTGGCGGGCACCGCCTCGTCGATGCGGCGCGGGCGCGGCAGGTGCAGCGATGCCATCAGCGCCACGAACTCGTCCTGGCTGCGGCCTGCGATGCGGGCATTGCCCGCCTTTTCTGCGCCGATGGTGGAGTGGCTGCGCCCGTGGTAGTCATGGCCGGGCCACACCATGGTGTCATCGGGCAAGGCAAACAGCCGGCCGGTGATGCTGCGGTACAGGTCGGCCGCGCTGCCCGACTGAAAATCCGTGCGCCCGCAACCGTTGATGAGCAGGGTGTCGCCGGTAAACACATGCTCGCGCCACCGAAACGACATGCTGCCCGCTGTGTGGCCAGGGGTGTGCAGGGCCTGCAGAGTTTCCCCCCCAAAGGCCAGCGTTTCGCCGTCGACCAGCTGCACCGCCGCCGTGCCGATGCCACAGCCTGCCGGCACCGCCATGCGCGCCCCAGTGTGCTCAGCCAGGCGGCCGGCGCTGGTAATGTGATCGGCGTGGGCGTGGGTTTCCACCGCCCAGCGCAGCGTGAGCCGGTGCGATTGCAGCACTGCCAGGTCGCGCTCGAGCTGCTCATCCACCGGGTCGATGATCAGCGCATCGCGCGTGGCGGGGTCGTGCAGGAGGTAGGTGTAGGTGCTGGAAGCGGGGTCGAACAGCTGCAGGGGAATCATGGTGGGCATCCAGACGGTGAGATCCAAGTGGAAGTGACTGCCATTTTGCCGTGCGCCGGGTCGTCGGGCACCACTGCGGCGACCTTGCCTCGGCAATATGAGGCTGGCGCCCAGCCGGCGCAGGCGCCACAGGCCCTTGCACGGCCCCGGTGGGTGTGGACCGACGAGCAGCCGAAACCCATTGCGCGCAGGCCGCCTCACGGAGTCATTTGTGGGGCCTGGGCCTTGAGTCCATTGCGCAGAAAACGCATATAGGTACGGATCACGTCTTCCGGCACAGCCGCGGGTGCGCGCAAGGGGCTCTGGGTGTAGATGTACAGATAGTCGCGAGCTGCAATCAACATGTAGGCGAGCGCGCCGAGCTCGTCTTCGCTGTAGCCTGTGATCTCGCCGCGCTCGACCGCACGGCGCAGAAATTTCACATAACGCGTGGACACCTCGGCATGGTGAGCCGCCCAGGCTTTGGGGGCTTCCACTTCGGCTTCATTGAGCACGCGCCAGAACCAGGGGTGCTCCTGCAGGTAGTCAAACACGGCACGCACGCCGATTTCCTCCACCTCGAAAAATCCCTTTGCGCTGTGCGCGCGGCTGCGCACATGCTCAAGCAGCAAGCGGCCAAAGTACGGCAGCAGCTCATCAAACAACAGCTGGCGCGATTCGAAGTACAGATAGAACGTGCCCTGCGCGATGCCCGCATGCGACGTAATGCGCTGCACCGAGGCCTCCCGGTAGCCGTATTCGCCAACGATCACCGCCGCGGAGGACATCAGCTTGTCACGGGTCAGGGCAGCCTTCTCGGCACGCTTCATCCTGGGCCTGGGGGGCGCAGGCGCCATGGAGCTCTCGTCGTCGCCAGGGGGGGGCGGTGTAGAAGCCAATCCTTGTCCTCTTGTGTTGCAAGCTGGCGTATGACGCCGGTTGATTTCAGTCTAGCGGAACGCTGCCGCGCACCCGATCTCAGTGCTTACCCTAGGTGATGCGCATTCGACTGGACAAATATGAATTATGACTCACAATTCATTTTATTCCATCGAACTGACATTCCATGACCTCCACGACTTCAACGCCGGACTCCACCGCGCCGCACGCCGGACAGGAAGCCGAGGCCGCTTTCCGCCAGGCGGTTCGTGCGTTCTGTCTCCATGAGCTGCCGCAGGGTCTCAAAGACAAGGTCCACGGCAATCTATTTCTGAACAAGCAGGACAACCTGGATTTCCTGCATGCGCTGCACCGCAAGGGTTGGGTCGCCGGGCACTGGCCGCGACAGTACGGTGGCTGCGACTGGACGCCGCTGGAGCGCTTCATGTTTGAAGAGGAAAGCACCTTGCACGGCGCGCCGTGGCTGATTCCGTTCGGTGTCAACTATGTCGGACCGGTGATCTACACGTTTGGCACCCAGGCGCAAAAAGACCGCTTTCTGCCGCCCATCCTGGACTCCTCCGAGTGGTGGGCCCAGGGCTACTCAGAGCCCGGCGCCGGCTCTGATCTCGCGTCGATCAAGACCCGTGCGGTGCGCAGCGGCAAGGTCTACCGCGTGACCGGACAGAAGATCTGGACCAGCTATGCGCAGTGGGCCGACTGGATGTTTTGCCTGGTGCGCACAAACGATGAAGGCCGGCCGCAGCAAGGCATCTCCTTTTTGCTGATCGACATGCGTTCACCGGGCATCACCATCCGGCCCATCCGCACTATGGACGGCTGCCACCATGTGAACGAGGTGTTCCTCGACGACGTCGAAGTGCCTGCAGAAAACCTGGTGGGCGAGGAGGGCAAGGGCTGGCATTACGCCAAGTTCCTGCTCGGCAACGAACGCGTGCTGGCGGCAGAGACCGGCCGCTCCATGCGCAACCTGCAACACCTCAAGCGCCTGGTGCGCGAACGCCAGGGCGGCGAAGGCGTGAACCTGCAGGAGTTTGAGCGCCGCCTGCACCAGCTGGATCTGCAACTGCATGTGCTGCGCGCCTTCTGCCTGGAATCCGCGCGCCACCTGACCGCGCAGGCCAGCGTGGGCGTGGAGGCTTCCATCATGAAGATTCGCGGCTCCGAGCTGCAGCAGGCGATCTCGGAGGCCACGATGGACTGGCTGGGCGCGAGCGCCACGGTCTACGACCCCGCGCTCGTTCACGGGCAGCAGCCGGTGTCGCTGCTGGGGCCGGCGGAAACCTCGGGCGCCGTGCGCGAATACCTGCATGGCCGGGCCTCCACCATCTATGGCGGCTCCAACGAGATTCAACGCAACATCATCAGCAAGGCGGAGCTGGGCCTATGAAAACGACGCAATGGCTGGACGATACCGACGCCGCGCTTGCTGATGCCGCGCAACGCTTTCTGCAGGAGCAGTACCGGTTCGACACCCGCATGCAGCACACTGCGCAGCAGCGCCGTTTTGACGCCCGCATCTGGAATGCGCTGGGGCTCATGGGCTGGTGCGCGGTCGCGGCCGACGAGTCCCTGGGGGGACTCGGGTACCGCCCCTCCTCCATCGTCTTGCTCGCGCAAGCTGCCGGCCAGGCGTTGCTGGCCGAGCCGTTCATCAGCAGCGGCGTCATTGCCGTCCAGCTGCTCGCGGCCTGCCAGCCCGGTGCCGAGCGCGATCGCCTGCTGGCCCTGGCCCTGCAGGGCCACGCATGCATCGTGGCCACCCCGATGCTCGCAGCGGCTGCCGCCGCGCACAGCCGCGTGAGCGGGGACCTGGCCTGGGTGCCTGATGCAGACATCGCGCAGACGCTGCTTGTGCCCGTGCAGGGTGCCGGCCTGTACGTGGTGCCGGCCGACAGTGCGGGCCTGTCGCGCCACGCCCTGCCCCTGGTCGATGGGCGTGGCGCAGCATCGGTGGCCCTGCGCGCATGCCACGCGACGCTTCTGGCCGAATCCACGCCGGGCGCCATGGCCCAGGCCGATGAGCAGGCCAGGCGGCTGGCCAGCCTGGCCGTTGCGGCCGACTCGGTGGGCGTCATGCAGGGGGCCATGGCGCTCACACTCGAATACCTCAAGACGCGCAAGCAGTTTGGCGTCACGCTCGGACAGCACCAGGTACTGCAACACCGCGCGGTGGACATGTACATCCGCCTGGCAGAAAGCGAATCGGTCGTGCGACAGGCGATGCGCAGCCTGGCCTGCGGTGCCACGGACTGCGCCGCGCAGGTCCATGCCGCCAAGGCCGTGGCCTGCGACAGCGCGCGCCGGGTCACGCAAGAAGCTGTGCAACTGCACGGCGGCATCGGCATCACCGAGGAATACGCCATCAGCCACTATCTGCGACGCGCCAGGGTCAACGAGCAGTTGCATGGCTCCACCGCACACCATCTTCAGGCATTCGCCACCGCCACGCCTTGCGCGCAACCGTGACACCCGCTTTCCAAGGATCGCCCATGAACTTCGAAGACTACCAGTGCATCCGTTTTTCCCGGCAGGGACGGGTGCTCACGCTGTCGCTGAACCGGCCCGCGCAGCGCAACGCCGTCAACGAACGGCTGCACCACGAGCTGTCGCAGGTCTTCACCGATGCACAGCGCGACCCCGATAGCGATATCCTGGTGCTCACCGGCGAGGGGGCTGCGTTCTGTGCTGGAGGCGACATCGACTGGATGCAGCGCGCCGTGGACGACCCCACCGAGTTTGAAAAAACAGCGCGCGAAGCAAAGGACATCGTCTTCAGCCAGCTCGACCTGGAAAAGCCGCTGTTGTGCAAGCTCAATGGCCATGCCACCGGCCTGGGCGCCAGCCTGGCGCTGCTGTGCGACATCATCGTGGCCGCCGACACCGCCCGGATCGGCGATCCGCATGTGAGCGTCGGGCTGGTTGCCGGCGATGGCGGCGCAATCCTCTGGCCGCAACTGGTGGGCTATGCCAAGGCCCGCAAGTTCCTGTTCACGGGCGAGCTGATGTCCGCCACCGAAGCCGAGCGCATCGGCCTCATCACCGAAGTGGTGACCGCGCAGGCGCTGGATGACACCGTCGCGCAGCTGGCCGGACGACTTGCACAGGGCGCCACCAAGGCCATTCGCTGGACCAAGATCACGACCAACCTGCCACTCAAGCAGCTCTTTCACAGCTACTTCGATGCGGGCGTGGCCTACGAGTGCCTGTCCAACCGGACGGCCGACCATGCCGAAGCCGTCCAAGCTTTTTCCGAGAAGCGCAAGCCGGTGTTCACCGGCCAATAACCCCGGGTCCGCCCCACCACAAGGAGACAACCATGAACCCAGCGAACCGCAGAGACATCCTGAAATACAGTGCAGCCGCCGCAGCCTCCACTTTGTCCTTTCCCGCGCTGAACCTGGCGCATGCCCAGGGCGGTCCGCTCAAGATCGGGCTCATCACGCCCCTGAGCGGCCCGCAGGAATTCATCGGCTCGTACGTCAAGAATGGCGCCGAGATCGCCGTCGACCAAATCAACAAGGCCGGCGGCATTCTGGGTCGCCAGGTGGCCCTGGAGATCCGCGATGACAAGGCCAACCCGGCTGCCGCACTGGCGGCGGCCCGCGAACTGCTGGGCGCTGGCATCAACCTGCACACGGGCGGCATCTCCAGCGCCGTGGTGCTGGCGCTGATCCCCGTGATGCAACAGGAGAACGGTGTGTTCATGACCTGCGGTGCCGGCACCGAAAAGATGAACCACGAGAACTATTCGCCCCATCTGTTTCGACCCGGCGACGCGCCTGATGCGCGGGGCCGCGCCCAGGCCCGGCTGATGGCCACGAAATACCCGCAGATCACGCGCTGGACCGGCCTGATCCCGGACCACGAATACGGCCGCACGATGTGGGGCATTTTCGTCGACGGCCTGCTGGAGTTCTATCCGGCCCTCACCGGCAAGAAGCCGGAAATTCTCGACCCGATCCTGCTGCCCTATGGCGTCTCGGACTACCGCAACTCCATCACGCAGGCGCTGCGACAGCAGGCTGACGGCGTGTACAACGCCACCTACGGCGGCGATGCAATCACCATGTTCCAGCAAGCACGCGGCTTTGGCTTGATGCAGCGCTACAAGGTGGTGTGCGATGCCGCCAATGAATTCCTGGTGGCCCGGGGCATGAAGCAACAATTGCCCCCGCACTGGACCGGCATGCACTACTACGCCGAAGCCAACAAGGGCAACGCCATGAGCGAGCGCTTCGTGGCCGACTACCTCACCAAGACCAAGGACCCCGAACCCCTGGGCTGGGCAGCGGAAGCCCATGCCAGCATCTACGCACTGGCCAAGGCCATCGAGAAGGGCAAATCCACCGACACCAAATCCGTCATTGCCCACCTCAAGGGCCTGACCTGGGACACCGTGACCGGCCCGCGCACGCTGCGCGCCGAAGACAACCAGGCCATCAAGGATGTGGAGCTGGTCTACATCGAGCCAGCCGCCACCGACAAGGGTTACCGCGTGGCCCAGTACCAGAAGGTCGAGGGCAAGTCGGTGCTGCTGCCGGCATCGCCGGGCAAAAAGCTCGTGCTGCGCACCGCCTGACGGACCGTTGCCATGATGTTCGCTGACGTTCTCACCCTGCTGGTCAACAGCCTGACCTGGGCCATGGCGACCTTCCTGGTCGCCGCTGGTCTCACGCTGATCTTCGGGACCCTGCACATCCTGAACTTCTCGCACGGCGGGTTCTTCATGATCGGCGCCTATGCTGCGTACTCCCTGACCCAGGCGCTGGGCGGCAGCGAATCCATGGCCATGTACCTGTTTGGCGCACTGGCAGGTGGCGCGGTGGTGGCGGTGCTCGGCCTCGCGGTGGATCGCCTCGTCCTGCGCCGCCTGGGCGGTGTGGACGACGCTTACGTGCTCATCGCCACCTACGCGCTGCTGCTGGTGTGCGAAGGCAGCACCAAACTCATCTGGGGGCTGAACTACCGCAGCGTCATGCCGCCCAGCGTGCTCGATGGCGCCTGGGTGGCGGGCCATGCGGTCATCCCCAAGATGTCGTTGTTCATCATCGCCTGCGGCATCGCGGTGTTCGTGGCGATGGAGTATTTCCTCAACCGCACCAGCTCGGGACGGCTGGTCAAGGCCATTGCCGTCGATGCCTGGATGGCACGGCTGCTGGGTGTGAATGTGCGCCTGGTGTACACCGCCACGGTGGCCATCGGCTTTGCGCTCGCAGGCCTGGCGGGCGGCCTGCTGCTGGCCAACCAGACGCTGTCACCCTCGCTGGCCAGCGGCTTCGTGATCCAGGCCTTTGGCGTGATCATCATCGGCGGCATGGGCAGCGTCAGCGGGGCCTTTCTGGGCTCTATCCTGCTGGGTCTCATTGACGCAGTCGGTCAGTGGGTGCTGCCCAGCCTGCCCGGCCTGCCGTTCTTCATCGCCATGACGCTAATTTTGTTGCTGCGCCCCCAGGGTCTGATGGGCCGGAGGCACTGAACCATGCACGCAAGTCTTTTTGTCGGATCCCACCTGCGCCGCGACCTCGCTATCCTGCTGACGCTGGCGCTGGCGCTGGCGGGCCTGCTCGTGCCACACCTGCTCAACCGGGGCCTGATCTTCATCGTCGGCATGGTCTGGATCAATGCGGTCTTTGGCCTGTCGTTCAATCTGCTGTTTGGCACCTCGGGCGTGCTGAGCTTCGGGCAGGCCATGTTCTATGCGGCAGGGGCATACGCCGCCGCCGTTTTCACCCAGCAGCTGGGGTGGCCGCTGCTGCCCTCGCTGCTGATCGCGGCCGTCACCGGCGGGGTGCTCGCGATGTGCATCGGCTTTGTCGCCCTGCGCCGCAGCGAAGGGGTGTATTTCTCCATCCTCACGCTGGCCTTCGCAGAGCTGGTTCATCTGCTGGTGGCCAATACGAGCTTTCTGGGCAAGAACGATGGCCTCAGCGCGCTACCGCGCCCGCGCTTGAGTGTGGGCGCGTGGGAGCTGGATCTGAGCCAGGGCGACATGTTCTACTACTGCATCGTGGTCGTCAGCGTGGTGCTGATCGCCCTGCTGCGCTGGGTGACTGGCAGCGGCTTCGGGCGCGCCTTGCAAGCCATCCGCCAGGACCCGGAGCGGGCGGAATTTCTGGGCATTCCCGTACAGCGCTACCGCTGGATGGTGTTCACGCTGGCAGGCGCAACAACCGCAGCAGCAGGCTCGCTGGTGGCGCCCTGGGCCCAGATCGTCACGCCCGAACTGGCCCATTGGTCCAATTCGACCAATCCGATCCTGTACACATTGCTCGGCGGCAGCGCCTATTTCTGGGGGCCCGTGCTGGGCGCGGTAACACTGAGCGCAGTGTTCTACGCCACGCGCACACTGGTCGGTCTGTCCGATCTGGTCACCGGCATGCTGCTGCTGTTGGTGGTTCTGGCCTTGCCCGGCGGCATGTTGGGCGTGCTGTCGCGCTGGACCCGGCGCGACAGCCCCCGCAACGAAACCCAGGAGCCCAAGCCATGAGCGAGATCCTGCTGGATGCGCGTCAACTCGAAAAATCCTACGGCCGCATTACGGTGCTGCGCGGTGTCAGCCTCACCATTGGCGAGGGCGAGTCGCATGTCGTGATCGGCCCCAACGGAGCCGGCAAGACCACCCTGTTCAAGGTGCTCACCGGCGAACTGCTGGCCGACCAAGGCCAGGTGCACTTTCGGGGCGAAGACATTTCAGCGCTGCCCGCCCACCAACGGGTGCAGCGCGGCTTCGGGCGCACCTTCCAAGTCGCCCGCGTCTTTGGCAAGCTCACGGTGCAGGACAACCTGCACGTCGCGCTGGAAGCCCATGCCCGCTCGCCCCGTGCCGGTACCGGCATGCGCATTTCCGAGCGGCTGCAAGCCCTGCTGAGCGACATCGGCCTGAGTGCCCACCGGAATGCCGTCGCCGGCAGCCTGGCCTACGGCGACCGCAAGCGGCTGGAGATGGCGATGGTGCTGGCACTGGAGCCCGTTGCCTTGTTCCTGGACGAGCCCACCGCAGGCATGTCCACCGCCGAGCGCCATGCCACGGTGCAGTTGCTGCGCCACATCAAGAAGACCCGCGGGCTGTCCTTGCTGATGACCGAGCATGACATGGATGTGGTGTTTGGCCTGGCCGACCGCATCTCGGTGCTGCACTACGGCCAGCTGATTGCCTCGGGCAGCCCCGAAGCCATCCGCAATGACCAGCGGGTCAAGGACATTTACCTCGGAGACGGTGACGCCCATGCTTGAAGTCCGCGACCTGCACGCCCGCTACGGCGACAGCAAGGCCCTGTTCGGGCTGAACCTCAAAGTTCCCACCGGCGGCGGAGTCGCACTGCTCGGGCGCAATGGCGCTGGCAAGTCCACACTGCTCAAATCGGTGCTCGACGCCGGTCCGCACATATCGGGCAGCGTGCTGCTCGAAGGCCGCAGCCTGGAGGGCATCAGCACCGAAGCACGCGCCCGCATGGGCCTGATGCTGGTGCCGGAAGACCGCCGCATCTTCACCAACCTCACCGTGCGCCAGAACCTGGAGCTGGCGCTGCACGCGGCCGGCACCCGCACGCCGCGCATGACGGTGGAGATGGTGGGCGATCTTTTCCCGCTGCTCAAGGATTTGCAGGAGCGCCTGGGCTATCAGCTCTCGGGTGGGCAGCAGCAGCTGGTGGCGGTGGCGCGTGGACTCATGGCCTCGCCCAAAGTGCTGCTGCTCGATGAGCCTGCCGAAGGCCTTGCGCCCAAGGTAGCCCACGACCTGGCCCTGCAGGTGGGCCGCGCCCGGGAACGTTTGCAGCTCACCTTGCTGCTGGCCGAACAAAGCGTTGCCTATGCACGGCAATGCGCCGAGTATGTGTACCTGCTGGACAGCGGCAACCTCGTCTTTGAGGGCGACTGGGCACAGTTTGATGCGCAACCGGCCCTCAAGACCCAATACCTCGCCGTCTGAAAGAGTCCTACGATGCCACGCCCAAGCAATGCATACACCACCCAGCAAGACATCAGCGGCTGGCCGGTGCGGGTGAACCCCGCCAAGGCCGAGCAGTGGCGCAGCGACGGCACCTGGCAGAACACCACGGTGGCCCAATGTGCCCGGCGCATCGCCACCGAAGACCCGGAACGCATCACGCATGTCTGCGCCGGCGTGGCCCACAGTGCCCGTGCGCTGTGGGAGCAGGCGCAACGCCTGGCTACGGCCCTGTGGCAGCGCGGCTACCGACCGGGCGATGTGCTGGCCTTTCAGACACCCAACTGGCACGAAAGCGTTCTCATCGACCTGGCCGCCAGCCTGCTGGGCCTGGTGCTGTGCCCTATCGTGACCATCTACCGCGACCATGAGGTGGAACTCATCCTCAGTGACAGCCGCGCCAAGGGCATCTTCGTGGCCCAGCAATTCCGGGGCTTCGACCATGCACAAATGATGTCTCGCCTGCAACCCCGGTTGCCGCACCTGCAGCATGTCTGGACGGTGCGAGGCCCGGCGCAGGGGGGTGCGTTGGAAGATCTGCGAGCCCTGGTCGCCCATGATGCGGCGCCGCCCGAGTGGCCAGCGGTTTCGCCCGACGCCATCAAGCTGGTGCTGTACACCTCGGGCACCACCGGGCAACCCAAGGCAGTACTGCATTCCCACAACACGCTGCTGCGCGCCGTGCTCATGTGTGCGGACTACTGGCAGCTGCAGCCGGGCGAAACCACGCTCATGCCATCACCAGTCACCCATGTCACCGGATTCAGCCATGGCATCGAAATGCCGTTTTACCGGGGGGTGCGAGCCGTGCTGATGGAGAAATGGGACACTGCCGAAGCGATGGACATCATCGAGCGCGAGCAGGTTGCCTTCACCATCGGGGCCACGCCATTCCTGCAGGAACTCATGGACATGGCCGAACGGACCCGCCGTCACCTGCCCTCGCTGCGCTTGTTTCCCTGCGGCGGTGCCGCAGTGGCGCCCGAGGTCATCTACCGCGTGCCGCGCACGCTGCACCACTGCCGCTCGTTCCGGGTGTATGGATCGAGCGAGGCGCCCATGATCACGCTGGGCTTCCCGCTACCGCAGGACCACCAGCTTGCGGCCGAAACCGACGGCAAGGTGGTGGACTATGAGGTGCTGATCCAGAAAGCCGATGGCCAGTGCGCCGCCACAGGACAGGAGGGCGAGATCTGCGTGCGCGGGCCGGCGCTTTTCCTGGGCTATGCCAGGCTCGAGCACACCCAAGAGGCATTTGACGAGGCCGGCTACTTTCACACCGGCGACGTGGGTTACCTCACCCCCGAGGGTGCGATCGTTTTTACCGGTCGCATCAAGGACCTGATCAACCGCGGTGGCGAAAAGATCAGTGCCAAGGAGGTGGAAGACCTGCTGCACCAGCACCCGAGCGTGCAGGCCGCCGCAGTAGTTGCAATGCCCCACGCCCGCCTCGGGGAGACGGTATGCGCCTACATCATTGCCCGGCCCGGCACGGCGCCCAGCGCGCAGGACATCGCGGCGCTGCTCGACCGGTCGGGCGTTGCCCGGCAAAAGTATCCAGAGCAGATATTCTTTGTCGACCAGTTCCCCACCACTGCCTCGGGCAAGATCAAGAAAGACCTGCTGCGCAAGGACGCACAGCATCGCCATACCGTCGGGCCTGCAACGACCTGACAGCCCACTCCCCTGCAGGCCGAAGCTGTCATGCGCGCATCCCGCGGTGGGCCCGGTCGATTGCACGCGCCGCTCAGCTATTGCGGCCGGGAGGCCCCTGCCCGCGCCCGCCACGCAGCGCATGGCCTTCGGGGTCACCCAGCCTCTGAGGAAGTGATGGGCCCTACCGCCCTCCTGCCCGGATGGCGTGCCACGCAGCAGTGACAGCGGATGAAGGTGCAGCGGCTGCAGGCGCGCTGGAACAGCTGCAGCGGCATCATGGTGGGGATCCAGACGGTGAGATCCAAACAAAACTGGCTGGCAGCTTGCCGTGCACCACCCTCGCATTCCAAGCCTGGCCCTGCGTAAGCTGCGCGCTCAGTCCCAGAGCGGCGCCGGCTGTTCGCGCAGGGCGTTGCGCAGCACCGGGTAGTCGGGCACCACCGTGGCCACCGTGCCCCAGAAACGCGGACTGTGGTCCATCACGCGCAGGTGCGCCAGTTCGTGCGCCACCACATAGTCGATGATGGCCGGGCGGTAGTGCAGCAGGCGCCAGTTCAGGCGGATGGAGCCATCGGCCTTGGCGCTGCCCCAGCGGGTCTGGGCGCTCGACAGCCGCAGGCTGGTCCATTGCACACCCAGCAAGGGCGCGAAATGCTCGAGCCGGGCCGTGAAGTGGCGGCGCGCATCGCGCATCAGCCAGGCCTGCACGGCATCGCGGATCTGCGCCGCGCCAGCGCTGTGGGCCAGCCCGATGCGCAAGCTCGGGCCGGCTGCTCCTTCAGGGTCCGAAACCAGGGCGCCGCCCTTTCCGGTGAAACCGTGCGTGGGGTCCAGCACCACGGTGAGCGGCTCGCCCAGGTAAGGCAGTTGCGCGCCGTGGCCCCAGGCGATGCGGCCGCCCTCCAGGCGCTGCTGGCGCGCGCGGGCCTCGTCCAGCTTGCGCAGGATCCAGCCCGATTTCTCGCGCAGCGCCGCATCCACGGCCGAGAGCGTGACCCACGTGGGCGCCCGCACGGCCAGACCATCGGCCCCAACCGTGAAGCCAATGCTGCGCCGGCGCACGCGCTGCAGCGCATAGGCCACCACGGCATCGCCCAGCAGCACCTCGCGGTTGGCCTGGGGATGGCGGAATTCAGCGGGGGACAGCAGCGATGCCAAGGCGGGCGCCGGTGCAGCGGCGGGAGGCGCGGCGCTTGCTCCTGTTTCAGGAGCTTCTTGCGCTTTATCGATAAAGGCTACAGGCCGTTCTGGCTTGATTTTCTCTGTCGGCAAGCCCGCCACCGAGGGCGAAGCACCGGCAGCGCGCTCCTGCGGCCCGG
>DAOPUP010000020.1:0-14572 GCA_035350655.1 Acidovorax sp.
CCTCGGGGTGGCCGAAGAACCAGAAAATGTGCTGGTACATCACCGGGTCACCGCCGCCGGCGGGGTTAAAGAAGCTGGTGCCAAAGTGGCGGTCGGTCAGCGTCATGGTGATGGCACCAGCCAGCACGGGCATCACGGCGATCAGCAGGTAGGCGGTGATCAGCCAGGTCCAGGCGAACATCGGCATCTTCATCAGCGTCATGCCGGGGGCCCGCATGTTGAGGATGGTCACGATGATGTTAATCGAGCCCATGATGGAGCTGGCGCCCAGGATGTGCATGGCAAAAATGCCGGCATCCATCGAGGGACCCATCTGCAGCGTCAGCGGTGCATAGAGCGTCCAGCCCGCAGCAGGAGCGCCGCCGGGCATGAAAAACGAGCTCACCAGCATCAGCGCGGCAGGAATCATCAGCCAGAAGCTGAAGTTGTTCATGCGCGCAAAGGCCATGTCAGAAGCACCGATCTGCAGCGGGATCATCCAGTTCGCAAAACCCACGAAGGCCGGCATGATGGCGCCGAACACCATGATCAGGCCGTGCATGGTGGTGAGCTGGTTGAACAACTCGGGATTCACCAGCTGCAGGCCGGGCTGGAACAGCTCAGCACGGATCAGCAGCGCCAGAACGCCGCCGATCATCAGCATGGTGAAAGCGAACAGCAGGTACAGCGTACCGATGTCCTTGTGGTTGGTGGCGTACACCCAGCGGCGCCAGCCGGAAGGTGCGTGGTGGTCGTGGCTGTCGTGTGCGTGCCCGTGACTGTCGAGAACTGCGCTCATTTTGAATTCCTCAATGCTGTGGGGCGGTGATTACTTGCCGCGCTGGGCCACAATTTCCGCTGGCTGTACAAGCTGCCCGGTCTTATTGGACCAATTGTTCTTGGTGTAGGTGACCACTGCAGCGATATCGGTATCGCTCAGCTGCGTCCACGCGGGCATGGCACCGTTGTTCACCCCTTTGAGCAACACCTGGATCTGCTTGACATGGTCGGCATCAAGCACGATGGCGGAACCATCCAGTGGCTTGATGGGGCCGGCGCCCTTGCCATTGGCCTGGTGGCAGGCTGCGCAATTGGCGGCATAGACTTTTTCACCGCGCTTGAGCATGTCGCCCAGCGCCCACACCTTGGCAGGGTCGTCGAGCTTGGCTGCTGCCTTCTTTTTCTGATCGGCTACCCACTGGCTGTAATCCTCGGCCGACAGCACCTTCACATGGATAGGCATGTAGGCGTGTTCCTTGCCGCACAGCTCGGCGCACTGGCCGTAGTAGTCGCCGACCTTCTCGGCGCGGAACCAGGTATCGCGCACAAAGCCCGGAATCGCATCCTGCTTGATGCCGAAAGCCGGCACCATGAAGGCATGGATCACGTCATTGGCGGTCGTGATGATGCGCACCTTCTTGTTCACGGGAACGACCATCGGGTTGTCCACCTTGAGCAGGTAGTTGGCAGGCGCTTCGCTCACATTGCCGCTGTCGGACATGGCGCGGTGGCTGCTGTCGAGCGTGGAGATGAAGGCCAGGCCCTCTCCTTCACCCGTGATGTAGTCATAGCCCCACTTCCACTGGTAACCGGTGGCCTTGATGGTCAGGTCGGCGTTGGTGGTGTCTTTCTGGGCCACCAGGACCTTCGTGGCCGGCAGGGCCATGAGGATCACGATGATGAAGGGAACAATTGTCCAGACCACCTCCACCGTGACGGACTCGTGGAAATTGGCCGACTTGGCGCCCCTGGATTTGCGGTGTTTCCAGATCGAATAAAACATCACGGCAAACACCGCAATAAAGATCACCGTGCAGATGATCAACATCATCCAGTGCAGGAAATGCTGCTCTTCGGCAATCTTGGTGGCAGGTGGCGCCAGGTTCAGCTGATTGACCGCAGGGCCGCCGGGCAGGTCTTGAACGGCATGGGCTGCAGTGCCCACCCATGCACCGGCAGTCAGCAGCAGAGAAGCCAGCTTGTTGGAAATGCTCTTCATAGTTCTCACTTACTTCTAAGCCTCAATTTAACCAATCACTTGGCGCACCTGCGCAGGATCGGGCAGCACACCAGGCCCTGCGTGTCTCCGATGCCAGGGCCGCTCGAAGCGCGGGGCGCACGAAGCGCCCCACTTGCACCAAACGCCCCTGCACAGGCACCAGGAACAGCGCGCGGTCCGCAGTTCTGGGTTCTCCACGAACCCGACTCCGTTCCAACGCTGGCTCCCCTGCCTGCAGTCTCCTTGTCCACCCGCAGGCATACGCCTTGCAAAGCAACCCTCTCGCCACGTGGCGCCAGTCGTCCAGAAAAGCAGGACCAAGCCACCGCCAGCGCACACAACCGAAGCCATGCACAAGCTACCGAACCATTGCGTGCCGGCTGCCCGTCAAAACATGTTCGGGGCCATGGCAAAACAAAAACAGACCTGTCACCCCCAACGCTTTGCAAGCGCCCGAGGCATTCACTGAATGCCCAGGGGCATCCAACTCCGGTTTGCCAAGAATTGTAGCGCGCCTTGCTTCACATCATTGACAAGTCGTTACGACCCTGTACTCGCGCCGCCTTCGCGCAGCATGGCCCGCATATCTTCCAGGGAGACCGCGCTGCTGGCGCTCACCTTTACCCTGGGCTTGGGCTTGTAGGCGTGGCCATAGATGATTTCAAAGGTCAGCCCCAGCTGCCCATCGTGCTGCGGGTCTCCCAGCTTGTCCTGTAAAACTTCGTGAAGGCGGCTGCGCCAGTGGCGTCCACGCAACGCCGAAAAACGCTGGGGGTGCAGATTGCACCCCAGTTCTGCCAGTTCCTGCAGCAGGCGCTGCGGCGTGGCAAAGGTCAGCCGGATGCGCTCCATGTCCATCACGGGTTCGGCAAAACCGGCTTGCACCAACATGTCACCCCAGTCGTGCATGTCGGTAAAAGCATGCCCGGCGGGCGGCCAGCCGAGCGCGGCATACACCGCATGCAGCTCCTTCACAGTGTCGGGGCCGAGGCACGAGAACATCAGATAACCATCCACGGCCAGCGCACGATGCCACTGGGCAATGAGTGCCTGCGGATCATTCGCCATGTGCAGGGCCATGTTGGCCCAGAGCATCTGCACACTCCCGGCCTGCGGCAAGCCGAAACGCGGACGCCCCGCACTCCAGCGCGCCGCGTTCCACCACGGCCGGTGCAGTGCCCGCATGGCGACGGGAACGCAATGCGGCGAGGTTTCAGCCACCTGGCAAAGCGCCTGGGGATAGCGCGCACTGACCAGTGCATGGCCTTGCAGACCGCCGCGCACGGCATCCCAGTGGCACCAGGCTGCGGGGGCCTGGCGAATCCACTGCAGCCGCTCATCCATGCGCCGGGCCACCTCTTCGTGCAGCCAAGGCGATTGTGCAGGCGCGGCGGCATGCCAGCGGGCGGCGGCAACTGGATCAATGGTGGGAGGATGCTCGGTGGACATGGCTGCAGAAAATGAGCGGGTGAGTATATTGAGGGAATGTTTGACAAGCTGCTGACAGGGGCATCCGGGCGCATCCAGGCGCTCATCGACCGCCTGCCGAGCCAGTGCGCCATCTGCCACGCCTGGCCCGCCCGCCGCGTGTGCGATGGCTGTGCAGCGCGGTTCGCACAACCCCGCGCGCGCTGCAGGCGTTGCGCCATGCCGGTGCCCGAAGGTGTCGCGGAATGCGGCGCCTGCCTGCGTGAGCCGCCTGGCCTGGATGCATGCTTTGCTGCAGTGGACTATGGCTACCCGTGGGCCGGCGCCATTGCCGAATTCAAGTTCCGCGGCGATCCCGGCTGGGCCGCAGCGCTGGCCACGCTGCTGCGCAGCACGCCCTGGGTGGAACCGGCACTGGAAGCCGCCGACCGGGTGCTGCCCGTCCCCCTGTCGCGCGAGCGGCTGCAAGAACGCGGCTTCAACCAGGCCGCCCTGCTGGCGCGTCACATCGCAGGCGCGAAGATGGACGCGGCCCTGCTGCTGCGGCTTTTCGCCACCGAGGCGCAAAGTGGCCTGCCCCGCAGCCAGCGCCTGCGCAACCTGGGCCACGCGTTTGCCGTCGAACCGACCCGCGCGAGCGCCCTGCAAGGGCAACGCCTGGTGCTGGTGGACGATGTCATGACCACTGGTGCCACGCTGAATGCGGCGGCCCACGCACTGCGCGCTGCCGGCGCTGCGCACATCACGGCCCTGGTGGTGGCGCGCACGGACCGGACCTGAAACCTTTGTTTACGACGGCGCTGCGCAGCTGCCCTCGCGTGCACATGACAATACGGACCATGTTCCATATCGTTCTGGTCGAGCCCGAAATCCCCCCCAACACCGGCAATGTCATTCGCCTGGCGGCGAATACGGGCTGCACGCTGCACCTGATCGAGCCCCTGGGTTTTTCGATGGAAGACCGGCTGATGCGCCGCGCCGGGCTGGACTATCACGAATACACCCAAGTGCTGCGGCATCCGGGCTGGACGGCGTTTCTGCGCACTGCCCAGCCCGACCCGACGCACATGTTTGCCATGACCACGCACGGCAGCCAGAGCGCCTATGACACCCGCTTTCAACCTGGCGACTGGCTGGTTTTCGGGGCGGAGACCCGGGGCCTGCCCGCCGAACTGCGCGAAACTTTCCCGCCCGCGCAGCGTGTGCGGCTGCCCATGGTGGCCGGCCAGCGCAGCCTGAACCTGTCGAACGCAGTGGCAGTGACCGTGTTCGAGGCCTGGCGCCAGAACCGCTTTGGCATGCCCGGCGCGGTGGCGAGCGCCGCACCGGAACAGCCACTCTGACGCCGACCCACACCCCGCACATCACCCGCACACCCACCTGGCCCGCCAGCGTGCGCCCACTGGCCTTGAAACCTGTTCAAGGCCGGGGGTCGGCGCTCACACCCTCTCACGCATCCAGCCAGGAGCAGATTCCCCGCCATTGCTCCACATCCCGCGCCACGCGCGCAGGCGCCACGTCGAACAGCGTGAGCCCATGCGCTGCCAGGTGCACATAGTTCTGCGTGTTGCGCAGATAGCCCAGCACCGGCAAACCCAGGCTGTCGACAAAGTGCTGCAACTGGTCGGCGGCATGGGTGCGGGCATCCACCCGCATGCCCACAATGCCCACCGGCACGCCCGCGGCACGGCGGTGCTCGGCCAGTTGGTCCAGAAAAGCCCGCGTGGCAAAGATGTCGAACACACTGGGTTGCAGCGGCACGATGATGCGGTCGGCCAGTTTGAGCACATCGCTCAGCCGCCGGCCATGCAGGCCTGCCGGGGTATCGAGCACCGCATGCGAGCTGTCCTTGGGCGGCTTAGCGATATCGTCTGCACTGGCGTCCCAGGTGCCAATGGGGCGGGCGGCGGGCGGGCGCAGGCCCAGCCACAGACGGGCGGACTGCTGGCGATCGGTATCACCCAGGATCACCGGATGCCCCTGACGGGCGTAATACCCGGCCACATTCGTCGACAGCGTGGACTTGCCCACGCCACCCTTGGGATTGGCAACAACGACCACTGGCATGACGCATCCTTTCGCAACCAACCGAAAAACAAAGAGAAAAATGGCTGTCGTGCTTATGAATCAAGCGCTGAAAGCTATCAAAACAAAAGCAACTTTAAGCTCATGCATGCGGCCCGCCCCGCTTCACAAAGAACAGCCCCGCGCCCACCGCCATCAGCAGCCCGCCAAACAAGCGGTTTTGCGTGCGTACGGCACGGGCGCTGTGCATCAGGCGGCGCAGGGCGCTGGCCCCGGCAGCGTAGCCGTGCATCACCGTCACATCCACCGCCACCGTGGTGGCGGCCATCACCAGCAGCTGCGACCACAGGGGGCGGCCATCGGTCATGAACTGAGGCAACACGGCCACCATAAAGATGATGCCTTTGGGGTTGGTGGCGTTGGTCAGAAAGCCCGTGACGAAGCGCTTTTGCCACGGGCCGGCCGGCGCCGCATCGTCCCCGGCCATGGGTGACACAGCATCCGCGCGCCACTGGCACCAGCCCACATACATGAGATAGCAAGCGCCCAGCACCTTGACCACGCCGAAAGCCACTTCCGACGCCAGCAGCAGCGAGCCCACACCCGCCCCGGCGATCAGCAAAATCAGCAGCAGCCCGAACTGCAACCCGGCGATGGTGGCCCCGGTCTTGCGCACGCCATACGACAGGCCGTGGCTCATCGACAGCACAGCCCCCGACCCCGGCGACACCGCAATCAGGCAAGACGCCGCAAAAAATGCCAGCCAAGTCTGCAAGTCCATGCACACACCCCAAAACAACAAGGACAAGTATCTTAGGGCAACGCGGTGACGTCGCTCACGCGTTGTGCCCGCCCATCCCGGCCGATGCAAAGGACGCTGCGACTTCTGCTGAAAAAATGCGCTTGAACGCACCGATCGGGAGCTTCTGGCGGCGGCCTGGAGCAACCAGTGCGCACGGGCCGCCATTCGCCAATGGCCCATACTGGCGGCCAAGGCGCCGTGTCAAAGCACCCCATTGGGGGAGAAAAAATTGCCCGTAACTCCTGCTGCATTCCGCTGGATCTTCGCAATAGCGACTCCCATGCTTTTGGCTGTTGCGGTGGCGCTCCCCGCCCATGCCACCATGCCCCGTCCCCTGGAGCTGTGTTGCCTGGAGGCAGCGCGGGGCTTGCTTCCCGAGTCCAATCCGAATTGTCCCAAGCCGCCCCCTGACCGCGCGCAATGCGAGCGCATCGTGGCCGGCTGGTACGCCTATGCCGACCAAGTGGCTCGCGGGCAGCCCCCCGACAACCGGCCACCAGAGCCCGTCAAACCGGCCACGCCGCCTGGGCCTGGCAAGGAAACACAGCGACCCGCCGCAAAAGATCCATCGCCCTCCCCGGCCTTTTCCTGGTCGGACGAAATCCACAGGCACCCCCAAGGGGCCGGGCTTTTGTTCTTGCCCTTGCTGCTGACACTGGGGTTGATCGCCGTCTGCTGGCGTTCACTCGGCGGCATCGCCAAGGCCGCCATGCTTGGTCTCGCGGTGCTGCTTCCAGCCCAGTTTTACATTGCCTGGCTGGAGGTGCAGGCCCTGCCCCGGGGCGTGACTTCAGGCGCACGCGACGGTCTGGCCATGATTTTCTTCTGGTTGCTGCATGCCATCTGGCTGGGCCTGCTGGGCATGGGCTTGCTGGCCGCGCTGTGGCTGGTGCGAGGCCCCAAAGGGCCCGCACGCTGGTTCGGCATTCTGGCCCTGGCCGGCTGCCTGGCATCAGGCCTGCAGGCATGGCAAATCATTCCCCCGCGCATCTAACAGCAGCCTGTCGTGGTGCCTGTGGCTATTCGCTATGGGTAAGTGAGCCCGCTGTCGTTCACCCCCCTTGTGGAGCGCCCGACCGCTACGCCCTACGCACCCGTGATGAACGCCGCAGCAGGCCCTGGGGAAGCCCCTGCGTATCCAGGTTGGCGTGGCCCGCGAGAGGCTGGGGCGCGAAGCACATGGACACGGCGACCCTGAAGGGTCATGGCGTGGGCAAGTAGGGGCGGCTCCCAAAAAGTGACCTGCTCCGGGCCGACATCAAAATGGCACTCGCAAGCGGTGCCAGAATCGGCCACAGGCCCTGCGCTGGCAGGCCGCCAACACACTTGTCCCCACCCCATGGAACACGCACCCACCTGGCTCACCTACGGCTTTTTGTACCTGGGCGCGGCGGTGCTGGCCGTACCCATTGCCAAGGCCCTCGGGCTGGGCGCCATCATTGGCTATCTGGCAGCGGGCATTGCCATCGGCCCCTGGGGCCTGGGGCTGGTCAGCAACGTGCAGGACATCTTGCACTTTGCCGAGTTCGGTGTGGTGCTGATGCTGTTTCTGGTGGGGCTGGAGTTGCAGCCCAGCCGCCTGTGGAGCCTGCGCCGGCCCATTTTCGGCCTCGGTACGGCACAGGTGCTCGGCTGTGTGGCGGCCTTGTTTGCATTGGGCTGGCTGGCGGGGCTGCCCTGGCGCGTCAGCCTGGTGGGCGCGCTGGGGCTGGCACTGTCGTCCACGGCGATCGCGCTGCAATTGCTGTCCGAGCGCAATCTGCTGCGCACCAGCAGTGGCCAGGCGGCGTTTTCGATTTTGCTGTTCCAGGATTTGGCGGCAATCCCCATCCTGGCCCTGTTGCCGCTGCTGGGCGCCGCCGCAAGCCAGAGCCCCGAGCTCAGCGCTGGCGAGCTGGCCCTGGAGGCGCTCAAGATCGTGGGCGTGATCGGCGCCATCGTGCTGGGGGGCCGGCTGCTGCTGCGCCCGCTGCTGCGCTGGATCGCCAAGAGCAAGACCCCCGAGATCTTCACCGCCGCTGCGCTGCTGCTGGTGGTGGGCATTGCTTACCTGATGGTGTGGGTGGGGCTGTCGATGGCGCTGGGTGCCTTTCTGGCCGGTGTGCTGCTGGCGGACAGCGAATACCGCCGCGCGCTCGAGGCCGACATCGAGCCCTTCAAAAGTCTGCTACTGGGGCTGTTCTTCATCGCCGTGGGCATGGGCATCGACTTTGGCGTGCTGCTTCAATCGCCCTGGCAGATGGCCGCCCTGGTGCTCGGTTTTCTGTCCGCCAAGGCCTTGGTGATCTTCGGGCTGGCGCGGGCGGCCCAGATTCCGTACCAGGAGCGGCCGGTGTTCACGCTGCTGCTGGCCCAGGGCGGCGAGTTCGCCTTTGTGGTGTTCCAGGCGGCCGCAGGCGCCCGGGTACTGGCCCCGGAGACGGCCTCGCTGCTGATCGGCGCCGTGGCGCTTGAGCCCGCTGCTGCTGGTGCTGCTCGACCGGTTGCTGCTGCGCCGCTACGCCCACCTCCCGCAGCCCCCTGAGGCGGCCGAGATATCCGAGCCGCAGGCAGCGCCCGTGCTCATCGCAGGCTTTGGCCGCTACGGCCAGATCGTGGCCCGCGTGATGCTGGCGCAGGGCGTGCCCACCACGGTGCTCGACCACAGTGTCGAGATCCTGGAAGTGGCACGCACCTTTGGCTACCGCGTGTTTTATGGCGATGCGACCCGGCTAGACCTGCTGCGCCTGGCCGGCGCCAGCCAGGCGCGCGTGCTGGTGGTGGCGGTGGACGACCCCGAGCAGTCGCTCAAGATCGTTGCGCTGGCGCGCAAGCATTTCCCCCAGCTGACCGTGGTGGCACGTGCGCGCGACCTCACGCACTGGAACGCGCTGCGCGACCTGGGTGTGACGAATGTGCAGCGCGAACTGTTCGAATCGAGCCTGCTGAGCGCCCGCAGCGTGCTCGAACTCATGGGCCTGCCGCCCGGCGAGGCGCAAGACATCACCCAGCGCTTTCGCACGCACAACATTGCGCTGGCCGACCGCATGTACCCTCACCACAAAGACCGCGCCAAGATGATCGCCGTGGCCCGGGAAGGCCGCAGTCAGCTGGTCGAACAGATGATCAAGGAACGGCAGGAGCGACAAGAGCACAAGCAACCGCCGCAAGACCCGCCACCCGATGCCGAGCCGCCCGACCCGCAGGTTGCGCCCCGAAATTGAGCGCTGATCTTCGTCAAACTTCAGGGATTGGTGCTGCGTGCGCCGCCCCAGCTGGTATATCTTCGGTAGCACGACCTGCCTGCGTGCCGCCCCGGCCTTGGCCACCGCATCCCCTCCCACACCGACCTCTTCCAGCCCGATGACATTGCCCGAAACACCATGGATTCACACCCTGCGCTTTGCCCTGGAAATCGCAGCCACAGCCGCCTTTGCCCTGTCGGGCATGATCGCCGCCGCACGCAAGCGCATGGACGTGGTCGGCGTGTGCACAGTGGCTTGTTTTGCAGCTTTTGGCGGCGGCACCCTGCGTGACCTGATGCTGGACCAGCGGCCCTTTTTCTGGGTGCGCCACACCGGCTATGTCTGGGGCATCATGGCGCTGTGCGTGGCTGCCATGCTGTTCATGCGCCAGCGCCACTTCAAGCCCACCGAGCGCGCCATGCTGCTGCCAGACACCATCGGCCTGGGCCTGTTTACCGCCGTGGGAGTGGATGTGGCCATGACGGCAGACATGCCTGCGCTGATTGCCGTGGTGATGGGCGTGGTCACCAGCGTCTTTGGCGGCGTGCTGCGGGATGTGCTGTGCAACGAAGTGCCCCAGGCGTTCAGCGACCACCGCCCCTATGCGCTGTGCGCTTTCGTTGGCTCCTGGGTCGATGTGGCCCTGCGCCAGTTTGTCGAGCCCGACTGGATCCCGCTGCTGGCCTGCGTGTTGGTCACTGCCGGACTGCGGGTGCTGGCGCTGTGGCGCAACTGGGAACTGCCGCCGTGGAAGATGTGAGCAGGTGCAGGAGGCTGGCACAGCCCACCCAATAACTATCAATTTAATAGCAAATACTGCTTAAATAATAAGCATGAGAGCCAAATTTCGCCCATAAAAAAGCCACCTTATGCCCCATGGGGCATGGGTGGCGGGCTTGCGGGGCGGTCAACGCGCCCGCCCTGCCTCACTGAAAGCTTTTTTGATAGCAGCCAGCGCTTGCAACACAAGCACCGGAGTCACTTTTCATCAGAAAGGCAGCGATCAGCGCCATGCGCCATCAATCCAGGCTGGCGCCCGACTCCTTGACCACCTTGCCCCACTTCACCGATTCAGACTGGATGAAGGTGGCGAACTGGGCGGGTGTCTCGCTGACAGGGTCGCCCCCCTGGTCCACGATCTTCTTCTTGACCTCGGGGTTGGCCAGCACCTTGGCCAGCGCGCCGCTGAGCTTGTCCAGCACCGGCTTGGGCGTGGCCGCAGGGGCGAACAGGCCGAACCAGGACATGGCCTCATAGCCGGGCACGCCCGCTTCGGCGATGGTGGGCACATCGGGCAACTCATGCGAGCGCTTGGCGGTGGAAATCGCAATGGCGCGCAGCTTGCCCGAACGCACATGCGGAATCACCGAGGGCAGGTTGTCGAACATGATGGCAATCTGGTTGCCCAGCAGGTCGGTCACGGCCGGTGCGCTGCCCTTGTAAGGGATGTGCGTGAGCTCGACCTTGGCCATCGAATTGAACAGTTCGCCCGACAGGTGCGGCGAAGCGCCGTTGCCGGGGGAGCCGAAGTTGATCTTGCCCGGGTTGGCCTTGGCGTAGGCGATCATCTCGGGCACCGTCTTGAACGGCTGCTTGGGGTTGGCCACCAACAGGTTGGGCACATTGGCCACGCGCGTCAGCGGTGCAAAGTCCTTGATCGGATCAAAGGGCATCTTCTTGTACAGGCTGGCATTGATGGCATGCGTGCCCACGGTGCCCATGAACAGGGTGTAGCCGTCTGCTGCCGCCTTGGCCGCATATTGCCCGCCAATGTTGCCGCCCGCACCGGCCTTGTTTTCCACCACCACCGGCTGGCCCAGCTCGGTCGACAGGTATTGGCCCACCAGGCGCGCCAGGATGTCGGTGGTGCCGCCGGCCGAGAACGGCACGACGATGGTGATCGTCTTGGCAGGATATGCCGGCTGCGCCAGGGCCGCGCCCGGCAGGGCCGCCGTGCCTGCGGCCAGGCTGGCAAGAACTGCCAGGGCCTTGCGGCGGCCAGTCAGGAGATTGCGGTGGTGTGTGGAAGTGGTCATGGTGGTTTCCTCTGTGTAAATTGGGAGTGGAGTTTGCTTCGGCGGGCGTTGGAGCATCCTTGCGCAGCAGGTGGGGCCGGGCGGAGCACCGTGGGCAGGCAGGTGCGCAAGACGCCCAGCGGCTCAGACGCCGGCCACGCCAACGGTCATGCCGCCGCAGACGTACAACACCTGGCCCGTGACGAAGCCGCTGCGCGCGTCCAGCAGGTAGCTGGCGGCATGGGCCACATCATCGGGCGTGCCGATGCGCTTGACGGGCACGGCCTCGATGATCGCGCGGGTGCGCGGGGCCTCGGGCGGATTGGCGCGATCGAACAGTTCGGTGCGTATGGGGCCGGGGCCGATCGCGTTGGCGGTGATGCCATGCGCGCCCAGCTCCAGCGCCCAGACGCGCGTCATGCCGATCAGCCCGGCCTTGGTGGCGGCATAGGCGGTGCGCAGCTCTTTGCCCAGCGCGGCGCGCGAGGACATGTTGACGATACGCCCAAAACCCGCCGCCTTCATGCCCGGCAGCAGCGCCTGCATGCACTGGAAGGCGCAGCGCAGGTTCAGCGACACCGCCAGGTCGAACTCGGCCAGCGTCTGATGCTCGGCATCGGCCGGCACCACCACGCCCACATTGTTGACCAGCCGGGTGATGGGGCCACCGGCCAGCGCCTCGTGCAGCGCGCGCGCCGTGTCTGCTGCATCCGACAGGTCGGCGCGGATACCACCGTGCACGGTGTCCACCACGCGGTCGATGATGACCGGCAGGTAGCCCTCGGCACGGCAGCGCTCGGCAATGGCGGCGCCAATGCCGGCAGCGCCGCCGGTGATCAGCACGCGCTCGGGCGCGCCTGCGGGAGTTGCGTTGAAATGGCTCATGGTGTGTTCCAGTGCACTGCGTGGCGCGCGAAGGGCTCAGGCGCCCGTGGCCAAAAAGGCAGCCAGCGCATCGTCAAACGCAGCCGGTGCCTCCAGGTTCGACAAGTGCGAGGCCAGCAGCTCGACGAGGCGGGCGCCGGCAATGGCGCGCTGCATGGCCTGTGCGTCGGCCACGGTGGTCACCGGGTCGCTGGCGCCGGCAATCAGCAAAGTGGGCACGCGGATGCCGGCAATGGCGTCGCGCAGATCGGCCTGGGCCAGGGCCTCGCAGCAGGCGGCATAGCCTTCGGGCGCAATGCCGGCAATCCAGCCTTGCGCCGTTGCCACCAGCGCGGGCTGGGCTGCGATGAAGGATTCGGTGAACCAGCGGCCGGGCGAAGACGCTGCCAGCTCGGCCATGGCTACGGCCCCCTTGTCGCGCACCAGCGCGGCGCGGGTTTGCCAGCCTTCGGCCGTGCCGATCTTGGCAGCGCTGTTGCACACCACCAGGTGGTTCAGGCGCTCGCCCGCATGCACGCCCAGCCACAGCCCGGTGAGGCCGCCCATGGAGATGCCGCAGAAACTGGCCTTGGCAATGCCCAATGCGTCCAGCAGCGCCAGCACATCACCGCCGAGCTGGTCCATGCGGTAGGGGCCTGACGGCACCCCGCTGCCGCCATGGCCGCGCGTGTCGTAGCGCAGCACGCGGTGGGTCTTGGCGAAATACTGCGCCTGCACGTCCCACATCTCCAGCGTGGTGCCCAGCGAGTTGGACAACACCAGCACGGGCGCGTCGGCAGGCCCGTCCAGGCGCACCCGCAGGCGCCCTCCGGGGGTTTCAATGGTTTGTTCCGGCACGGTCAACCTTTTCAGAACGGCGCTCAGACGCGTTCGAGGATGACGGCAATGCCCTGCCCCACGCCGATGCACATGGTGCACAGCGCGTATTTGCCACCGGTGGCGTGCAGGCGGTTCACGGCCGTGGTGACCAAGCGGGCACCGCTGGCGCCCAGCGGGTGGCCCAGCGCAATGGCGCCGCCCCAGGCGTTCACGCGGGCGTCGTCGTCCTTCAGGCCCAGGGCGCGCAGCACGGCCAGGCCCTGCGCGGCAAAGGCTTCGTTGAGCTCGATCACGTCCATGTGGTCGATGGTGAGGCCCGTTTTTGCCAGCACCTTGAGCGTGGCGGGCGTGGGGCCAAAGCCCATGATGCGCGGCGCCACGCCGGCCGTGGCCATGCCCACCACGCGGGCACGCGGCGTGAGGCTGTACTTGGTGGCGCTGGCTTCGTTGGCCAGCAGCAGCGCACAGGCGCCGTCATTCACACCCGAGGCGTTGCCGGCGGTGACGGTGCCATCGGGGCGCACCACGCCCTTGAGCTTGGCCAGCGCTTCCAGGCTGGTTTCACGCGGGTGCTCGTCCTGGCTGACGATGATGGCGTCACCCTTTTTCTGGGGAATGTGCACAGGCACGATCTCGCGCGCCAAGTGGCCGTCCTTGATGGCGGCCACAGCCTTGAGCTGGCTGGCCATGGCCATGCGGTCCTGCGCCTCGCGCTCGATACCGAACTCGGTGGCCACGTTTTCGGCCGTTTCGGGCATCGAATCGACGCCGTACTGTGCCTTCATGAGCTTGTTGACGAAGCGCCAGCCGATGGTGGTGTCATACACCGCGTTGTTGCGCGAGAAGGCGCTTTCTGCCTTGGGCATCACGAACGGGGCGCGGCTCATGCTCTCCACGCCGCCGGCGATCATCAGGCCGGCTTCGCCCGCCTTGATGGCGCGCGCTGCCGTGCCCACGGCGTCCAGGCCCGAGCCGCACAGGCGGTTGATGGTGGCGCCGGGCACTTCGATCGGCAGGCCCGCCAGCAGGCTGGACATGTGGGCCACGTTGCGGTTGTCTTCACCGGCCTGGTTGGCGCAGCCATAGAGCACGTCGGTCACGGCAGCCCAGTCCACAGAGGGGTTGCGCTCCATCAGCGCCTTCAGGGGAATGGCGCCGAGGTCGTCGGTGCGCACGCTCGACAACGCACCGCCATAGCGGCCGAAGGGGGTGCGGATGGCGTCGCAGATAAATGCTTGGATCATGGTGTCTCCTGGTGTCTTGGGGGTTGAAAGGGGCTTCAGGCCTGGATGGGCAGGCCGACAAGGCGTTCGAGTTCGGCATGGTCCAGCCCGTCGACCATGTCGATGAGCTGCAGGCCCTGCGGCGTACAAGCCAGCGTGGCCAGGTCGGAGTA
>DAOPUP010000021.1:0-11109 GCA_035350655.1 Acidovorax sp.
GCCCGCAGGCGTCAGGTTGCACATCGGCCCCACGGGCACGCCGGGCAGCCTGACGCCTGCGGGCGTGCCAAAGGCGGTGGATTCGGCGTCTTCCACCACGAACTTGTTGGCCGTCCCATCGCCCACGGGGCTGCGCACGTCTTCGTTAACGGTGAAGCTGGGCGGGCCGCTGAAAACGGGGGGTTGGTTGACGCTGGATGCGCGCAGGTCCACCGTGGTGGAGGCGATGTTGCCCGAGGCAGCCGGCACCGTAGCGGCGGTCTTCCAGTCGTAGGCGGTGGCGTCAACCAGGGTGGTGGTGCCGCCCGGGGTGGCGGGCTGGTTCAACTCCCCACCGTTGGCGTCGGCTGCGGTTGTGACGAGCGCGCCGCTACCGTCGCGCATACGATCGTCCACAATGACTTCGAGCTTGTAGAGCGCGTCGGCATCGTTGGCAAAGGTGACGGCAAGCCCGGCCAGCGCCGCATTCACCTGGGCCTTGGTGCCCTGGAATTGCAGGATGTTGTTGTTGCCGTCCTGCGTGACCACCACGCCGGAACCTGCGCCGTAGCCCACCTGCACGCCGCCGCCTGCGAAGCCCGTCGTGTAATTGGTGATGGGCGTACCACCGCTGCTCTGCAGGCGCACTGTGACCTGCACAAAGTCAGTGGATGTGGCCGGGTTGGTCCAATCCGGGTCGCCCACGCTGAAGCCAGACACCGGATTGTTGCCCGCAGTGGCGCTGTCGATGTCAATCGTGCCGGTGGGGCCGGTCACTGTCGGCTTGTCGTTGGTGGGCGCCAGGGTGATGAGGAAGACGTTGTTGTCCGCCCCCGCGCCGCTGTCTTCCAGGACGCCATCGTTGACTACGAAGTGGAATTTATCGTTGTACGAGCCCAGACCGTCGGTTGTCTGGGCATTGATTTCGCTGCCGTTGTGGCGGTAGGCCACCTTGCCAGCGTCGATGTCCGCCTGCGTGAAGGTGGACCCCACGCCAATCGCTGCGCCATTGAGCAGCAGGGTGCCCTGGCCGGGCGCCTGCGTGATGCGGAACTGGCGCTGCGTGGTGGTGTTGTCGCGGTCCACCGCTGCCAGGTAGGCATTGGTGATGGTGCTGGTGCTGCCCTCCAGCACGCCCGAGAGGATGTTGTTGACCCCTGCGGTGGCGCCACCGCCCGCGATGGTTTCCAAGATCGCGGGATCGGCATCACCGGGCTTGTCCGCCACCTGCGGCGCGTCGTTGACCGGCGTGATGTTGATCGTCACCGTGGCGGGGCCGCTCACGTTGGACTGGGCGCTGCCGCTGGCATCCGCCGGGGCGGCAATGCTGGTGGCGAACGGGTCGGCGGGGTTGGTCAGATCGTCGCGCACCGTGTAGCTGAACGCGACCTTGGGGCCGCCGGTATAAGCCAGCGGCTCGCTGCCGTCATGCCGATAACGCAGGCCGGAGGTGCCACCGTCCGCCGTGGCGGCCAGCAGGGTGCTGGGCAGCCATTCGCCGGGCGTGACCGCCACCCATGCGGTGCCATTCCAGCGCTCGAGCGTGCCGCGCGGGGTAGGGCCGCCATCGACGGGCTGGGCCGCTATCTGGAACCACAGGAAATCGGCGGCACCCTCGCCGGTCTTGCCGTCCAGGCTGCCGTCGATGTCACCCATGCCCAGGTGCGATGTGCCCAGGCGCACCGAGTTGCCATTGCCTTCCTGTACCTGCGCCGAACCACTGCCGCTGGAAGTGGGGCGGTCATTGGTGGGCGCAACGTCGATGGCAAAGCTGCCCCCAGCGTTGTTTGGCGTGCCGTCGCTGACGGTGTAGCTGAAGCTGGCGGTGTGGTCTTCGCTTCCGTCATGGACAAAGCGGATCTTGCTATCGTTGATATCTTGCTGGGTGAACTGGCCGTTGGTGGGAATAGCCTCCCAGCTTGCGCCGACAAGTCGCTGAACCACCCCATTGAGCGGCTGCACGGTGAGCGTATAGACGGTTTCCGTGGGCGGCAGGACGATGGTGGCCACCGTGGCGCCGTCGGCGTCTTTGGCGGTGCGAACGATCTCGTACTCCAGCATCGCTTTTGTGATGAGGTTGCCGCTCGCCGTCGGCGTCACCACGTTGTCTTCCTGCCAGGCGCCCTGACTTGCATCCTGGGTGTTTCCGGGGCTGGCCACCTTGGGTGTGAAGCTGTAGTTCAGCGTCAAATCGGCGGTGGTACCGTAGCCGGGCCAGGCGGGGCGCGGATCGCCTTCATACACCGTGTGGGCAGCATTGTTGCCGGTCACCAGCACATGGAAGGTCTGCGTGGCGAGCACGGCGTCCTTCGGATCACTGCGCACACCCCCTTCGCGGTTCGATGGGGGCGGGTTGCCTGTGGGGTCGTTCCACACGTCATAGCCGAAGGCCGAGTCGCGCACGGTGAACTGGAACAAATCGGCGACCGTCGCACCATTGGCGACAGCACTGGTTTGCACGAAACGCACGCGGCCGGCGTCCACGTCGGCCTGGGTAAAGCGGCCGCCCACGCCGAGGGTGATCCAGCCGTCGGCGCCGACGGCTGGCGTCGCCCCGGTACCGGGGCCGGTGCCCCAGCCTGCCGTGCCGCCGATGTTGAGCTGAACTTCGCCCTGCAGCGGAACGGTTTCAATGGTGTAGACCAGCTGGTCGGCGGGTGTGGTCTGTGCCGTATTGGCCGGATTACGGTCGGCATCGGCAATGGCCAGCATGCCACTCGCGATGGAGGTCGCTGCGCCTTCCGCTACGCCCAACGCCGAACCAGTGCTGGTATGCGCATTGGTGAGCGTGGGATCGTCGTTGTTGGGCTGGACCTTGATAGTGATGGTCGCATTGCTGTCGAGTGGCGTTGCCGTGCCCCCCCCGCTGTCCGTGACCTTGATGGTGTACGAGGGCGAGGAAACCCCTGCAGGCGCATTGGGTTCCGTGCCGTCTTGCCTGAATTTGAGCTTGTCGATGTTGGCAGCGGCCGCGCCGGTCAGCTTGGTGCCCGCAGAAACCGCTTCCCCCGCATCGACCACGCCGTCGCTGTCCAGGTCGATGAACAGCGTTCCCTGGCCGCCATTGTTGACGGCAGTGAACTCGATTTCGGAGGCGCTGTCACCCATGTCGCCCAGGTCGATGGTGGGCGCCACCCCCTTGACCTGGCCTTCGATCAGGCTCGGGCTGCCGCTGATGGCAGGCGCCTTGTTGGCGGGGTTGATGGTGACGTTGATGCTGCCGGGGGTCTGCGCGCCGCCGCCGTCGCTCACGGTGACGTTGAAGCTGTCGGCATCGGGCGCAGCGAGGTCGCTGCCGTTGTGGGTGTAGCTCAGGCTGCCCAGGCTGCTGACCGGGACCACCTGCCCCACGGCCACGGCCCCCCCCATGTAGCTCAGCGTGCCCTTGGCAGGCAGGCTGTTGATGATGACCATCTGCTGGCCAATGACCTGCTGGCCGGTGGCAATGTCCACGTCCAGCGCGTTGGCGCTGGTGGCGAGCGCCTGCAACGAAAAGCTGGCGCTACCGCCTTCGTTCACGGCGAGGGGCGTCTTGGTGGCTAGGCTGGGCGCATCGTTGACGGCCGTGACCGAGATATTGCCCACCGTGAGGCTGCCGGCGCCGCCGCTCGTCACATTCAGCGCAATCGAAGGCGTGAAGCCCGCGGTGGAACTATTTTGGTCGACCGTGGGTTGGTAGGTCAGGCCAGCGAGCGCCGAGTTGATGTTGGCGATGGTGCCCGTGACGGTGATGGCGGCGGTGTTGTCACCACTGACCGTGAGGCCCGATGTGGTGCCCAGCTTGGCCGCGCCACCGGTGGTGGCGATCGTCAGTGTGATGGTGTCACTTGCGCCGCCCGCAACGCTCAGGCCCGTGATGGCCAGCGGTGAATCCTCTGCCGTGGCGCGTGGCGTGGCGGCGTTGCTGTCGGTGATGCTGGTGGCCGCCAGCAGCTCGCCATAGGCCGCTAACGTTGCCTGGCTGATGGCCAGCGAGGATTCAATGGCGCCGGTGCGCGATTCGAGCACCCAGTCGCCACCCTTGGTCGCCGCGCCGGTGGCGTCGGTGGAGGCCGCAATGTCGGCGCCGGTGAGGTGCGCGAGTTCGGTGATGAAGACTTGCCCTGCTTCGCCCCCGGCGATATCGCAGCCATAGAGCAGGATATCGGCTTCGGCGGTGAGGTGGCTGGCCCATGCCTGCAGCGCCTGGCCTTGGGCTGCCAGGTTGCCTGCGCTGATCTGGTCGCTGCCCAGGCCCAGGCTGCCGGAGCTGCCGTGGCTGATGATGTGGATGGCCGCGAAATCATCCCCCTTGGCGAGCTCTTCGCTGACGGCAGCGATGCCGGACTCTTCGCCATGGATCACGCGTACCGTGACATTGGCTGGCAGGCCGGCGAGCAGGCTCTGGTGGTCGGCAACGCGGGCGTCGATGATGAGCAGGACCCCTGGCACACCTGGCGCCGGACTGTCCGGGGTGGCTTCTGCCACGGACTGGGTTTCTTGCCGTTGCGCCTCTGCCTGGAAGTCTTGGTGATTGTCGAAATACTCGACGGCAGCCACAGCGGCAGCGCCATCGAACATCAGACGGGGCTCCAGAGCCAGCGCCGAGGAAGCCGGGCGAAAATGATCTTTTTTGTAGGACATGGACACCACCTCTATCAATCGAACCGGGTATGCCTGAATCAGATGGCGCCCTTGCAGTGAATGGCTCCCCCTCAAGCGCTCCTCTTTTCCGGCCGCATGACTGCGCCCGTAGTTAGCCCGCCATAATCCCATTTATGTTGCACTGCACCCTTTGCTTGGCGACCACGCTGCTTTGCTGGATGGAATTTTCTTTTGGGCACGAGACGGTCGGAATGCTTCGTATGCAACCACTCCGCCAGCAATGGCGTACTTTCGGGTAGTTATGGACGCTTCTCTCAACGGGCGACGCATCCTGGTCGTCGATGACAATGACGCCGAACGCATGCTGATAGCCACCTACCTGCAACAACAGGGTTGCCGGATTTATCTGGCAGAAAATGGGCTCGACGGCATCGAAAAGGCGCGCATGGTTCAACCGGACCTGATCCTCATGGACGCCCGCATGCCGGAGTGCGATGGCTTGAATGCCTGCCGTCTGCTCAAAGGAGATCCGGCAGCGCGGAATATCCCGATTATTTTTCTTTCTGCATTTTCGACCGCCGAGGATCGCATCAAGGGGCTGCGCTACGGGGCGGCGGACTACATCGCCAAGCCGTTTGATTTCAACGAGGTACTTTTGCGCCTGATGGTCCATCTGAAGCCACAGACAACCACTGCGCCACCCTTGTCACCTTACCCCGATGCCGAGACAGGCGACGCCCGCCAGAAACTGGACTCCTTGTTGTTTCAGGCTGCCAGGGTGCACTTGCTCAAGTCCCTCGCAGCCCCTCCCGAATTGGAAACACTGGCCCGCCTCATCGGCACCAATCGCAAGCGTTTAACGGCCGCGTTCAAAGCCTGCGTGGGCATGGGGGTTTTCGAGTACCTGCGCGAAGAGCGCATGAAAGAAGCAGCGCTTTTGCTGCGCAACACCAACAAAACGGTCGAAACCATCGGCCAGCAATTGGGATTTGCCAGCGGCGCCAACTTTTCGACGGCGTTCAGGGAACGCTTTCGCATGACACCGACCCAATTCCGAGCTCATGCAGGTGCGCCGCCGGCCCCGTGATCCGCCTGCGGATCGCTGCTGCCATTTTCTGTTCCAAGGACCGTTTCGATGATCTTGCGCCACCCGGACAAGCGCCTGCCAAGGGGGCTGGAGTGCACTTGAGTCGTGGGTGGGTATTCTTGCTTTGGCTGCTCGTCACGGCGGGCCTGGGCTTGGGCTTGGGTGCGGCACATGCCGATGCAACCGGACAGACCAACCCGTTTGCCGGCAAAACCGTGCTGATGCTCAATTCCTACACGGAAGGCTATGGCGCCCAGGATCGCATCGTGGCCGGATTCATGGAGGGCGTCATCCGTGCCGGGGGGAACGCACAAGACCTCCATATCGAGAAGCTCGATCTGTTGCGCTTCACCACTGCCGCCTACCGGCAGCAGTTGCTCGCATTACTGCGGCAGAAGTACGCGAACAGAAAGATCGATCTCATCATCATCACCCAGCAACCTGCACTGGACTTCGTGCGTAACGAGGGGGCCGCGCTGTTCGGCAATGTTCCGGTCATCGCGGGACTCATCCATCGGCATGGCAGCGCGCCTGCCCTCCATAGGAACGAGGTGCGTCTGCCGTACGAGGTGGATTTTTCGGGGACCTTGCGACATGCGCTGGATTTGTTGCCCAAGACGCGGCACGTGGTGGTGGTTGGTGGGGCGCACCCAACGGACCGCCTGTTCGTGGACCAGGCGCGGCGTGCGTTCGCGCCCTGGCAAGGCCAACTGGCGCTGGAATGGCTGACAGACGGCGACTTGCCTGCCATGCTGGCGCGGATTGCCACCTTGCCACCCGACAGCATTGTGGTGGTGGGTACGTTTTACCGCGACAAGGCGGGAAACAACTACGCGACCCGTGATGTGTTGCTCATGATGGGCAAACAGGCCAACGCCCCCCTGTTTTCACATTGGGATAGCCAGCTTGACTCCAATGTGGTGGTGGGTGGCGTCATGGTGAGCATAGAAAACATGGGCCAACAAACGGCGCAAGCCGCTGCCGATTTTTTGGCCGGCAGAAAATCCCTGGACGCATTGCGTGACCTGCCGCCTTCGCCGGGGGTTCCGACGTTCAACTGGGCCTTGATCGAGCGCTGGAAGGGGCGCCATGCGGCCCTGCCAGAGGGGACGCAATTTGTCCAGCGACCGGGAACGCTGTGGAGCAATCACCGCGAGACCTTGATCGGCGTGGCACTGCTCATCGCTTTTCTGGCGGCTTCCGTGGTCGCGTTGCTGGCCCTTCTCACACAGCGGCGCCATATCGAAAACAACTTGCGCGCAGTGGCGGATGCCAGCCCTCTGGGCATTGTCTTGCACACCCCGGACCGCGATGCGGACTATGTGAGTGTGCGCTTTACCGAAATGTTCGGATACGACGCCAACGACTTTCCAACGAGAGAGCAATGGTGGCCGCTGGCCTATCCAGATGCAAGCTATCGCGCGAAGGTGCAAGCCGAGTGGCAGAAACGCTGGGAAGCTGCAACGCAGGACCATTCATTGGCCATGTCCATGCAGTCGCAGGTCACCTGCAAGGATGGGTCTCTGAAAATCATTGGATGGCGGGAAGTCGTCCTTGGCCGGCTCACGATCATTTTTGCGCATGACTTGACGGAACGGATGCAGGCACAGCAAGCACTCGAAAGCTATCGGGAGCAGCTCGAGGAGCTTGTCGAGGAGCGCACGGGCGAGCTCGCACTGGCCTTGGAAAAGGCCGATGCCGCGGCGCTTGTGAGGGACGAATTCATCTCCAACATGAGCCATGAGCTGCGCACACCGCTGAATGCCATCCTTGGGATGACGCACCTGGCTCTGCACAGCCATCCGAATCGCGCCGTTGAAAATTACCTGACAAAAATCAGCAACTCCGGCAGTTTTCTGCTCGAGCTTGTCAATGAGGTTCTGGATTTTTCAAAAATTGAGGCCGGTGCAGTGAAGCTCAGCCCTCGGGCTTTTTCCCTGGACGATGTGTTGCAGCGCGTGGCGGACATGGCGGGCAGCCGGGCGCTCGCAAAGGAGCTGGATTTCCGCATCACCCGCAGTGGGGCACTTGCTGGGCATTGGGTCGGCGATCCCTTGCGGCTGGAACAGGTGCTGGTCAATCTGTGCATGAATGCCATCAAGTTCACCGAGTCCGGCCATGTGGTCCTGGCCATGGAAACCGACACATCGCACAAAGAGGAGGTGTGGATCCAGTTCAGGGTGAGCGATACCGGCATTGGCATTGCGCCGGAATATCTGTCCAGAATTTTTGAACCGTTCTGGCAGGTGGAGACCGCGACGACGCTCAGGGCCGAAGGTACCGGGCTAGGGCTGACCATTTGCCGGTACCTGGTGCAATTGATGGGCGGGGACATCACTGTCCACAGCGCGATCGGACACGGCAGTACGTTCAGTTTCCAGCTGGCTTTTGCACCTGCGGCCACGACCCTGCAGGCCCCGCAACCCTCTTTCCATCCTGACCTGTTGAAGCGGCAGTTTCCCGGGCGGCGCGTGCTGGTCGTTGAAGACAACGCCTACAACCGGGAGTTCATGCGCGATTTTCTGCGTACCCTGGACATCCAGGTGACGCTGGCCAGCAGCGGAAAAGACGGCGTACAGCAGGCGCTGGCCGAACCGTTCGACCTGATTTTGATGGACATCCAGATGCCGGGAATGGATGGCCTGGAAGCGAGCCGGCAGATCCGGGCGGCGCACGGTGATGCGCCCCCGATTCTGGCCATGACCGCGCATGCCAGCGACGCTGCCCGCGAACAAAGCCTGGCCGCCGGCATGAACGACCATCTGACCAAGCCGATTGACCCGGAGCGTTTTGTCCATGCGCTGTCCTTGTGGCTGCATGGCGGCGATGGCACCGCAGCGCCCGGGCCCGCGCTCGCCGTGCGAGATGTGCACGCGCCGCAGGGTGCGCCGGATCAGGTGCTGGCGCATGTCCTGCACGATCTGCGCTCGCCACTGACGTCCATCCTGGGCTATGCGCAGTTGTTATGCGCAGAGAAAGGCGAGGTGGGACACATGGCAGCCATCATCCACGCCAGCGCAAGCCACATGCTGGGCCTGACGAACGGGCTCCAGGTGCAGGCCACCACCGCGGCGCGTGCCGAGCCGCTTGCCTGGGACTGGCTGCCGGACGCCGGGCAGCTGGAAACCTTGAAGCAGCTGATCGATATGGGCGCCGTGACGGAAATCCGGGAATGGGCGCAATCCACCAGGGGCGGCGAAGCCCCGCCGCTTATTGAACAGATACAAGCGCTGGCGCAGCGCGCTGATTTGCCCGGTCTGAAAGCGCTTTACCGTCAGATCATTCAGCGCGAGAGTGAAAGTGCCACCGCCACAGCGGATTGAAGGTGCCGGCATTTCGCAGCGCAGCCGAGCCAAGGTGTTTTGGCATAAAAACGGCTATTCCCACCATCAAATAAGCACCACAAGCTATATTTATCATAGCAAATGAGCCCTGTCGCTGCCCACCCCGGGGCCTGCTCGGCAAACAGCGCCATCGCCACACCGATGTACGCCGCCGGGTTGCTGGCGGTCTTGTCGAACACCGCCACCTCCAGCCGCCCGCCCATGCGGCGGTGGGTGTCGTCGATGCGGCTGCGAAACGCATCCACCGCGCTGAGCGGGCCCAGCACGGCGCGTTCGCGGAGGTGAGGCGTTGGCTGGCATCCCAGGGAGCGGTGCAGGGCAGAAAGCCGCCCCAAAACTGCCGCCTCGGTGGCCCTGGCCGGCGCGAACGCAATAGCCCGAAAAGGCTAGCGGCTTGACCGAATCAGGCGCTTGTCTGGGCCATGGCAGCTTTCTAAGATGGTTCTGTCCCACAAGAAAAGAAACCCAGACCATGACCATCGCCGTTCAAAAACTGCTCGTCGTCCCCGCGCTGGCGCTGCTCTGCGCCACCGCCTTGGCCGCCCCCGAGGCCCCTGCGACCGTCAATCTGGTCGGCCGCGCCGTGCCCGAAATCGACAAGCTGCCGCCCGGCCAATACCGCGAACTGGTGCAATACGGCCAGGAGCTGACCACGCGCACCTTTGCCCACATTGGCCCCGAGGTGCAGGATGTGCGCCGCCGCCTGGCGGGCAACAACCTGGCCTGCGCCTCGTGCCACCAGCAAAACGCCGCCAAGCCCTTTGCCATGCCCTGGAGCGGCGTGTCGGCCACCTTCCCGCAGTACCGCGGGCGCGAGGACGACATCAGCACCGTCGAAGAGCGCGTCAACGGCTGCATGGAGCGCAGCATGAGCGGCAAGCCCCTGCCGCTGGACTCGCGCGAGATGAAGGCCTTTGTCACCTACATCTCGTTTTTGTCGCAAGGCATCCCGGTGGGCGCCACGGTGCAGGGCGCGGGCATGGTGCAAAGCAAGATGCCCAACCGCCGTGCCGACACGGTGGCGGGCGGCAAGGTCTACGAGGCCAAGTGCGCGGTGTGCCACGGTGCCGAAGGCCAGGGCATGCGCGTGGGCAAGGTGGGCGATGCCCAGGGCTACACCTTCCCGCCGCTGTGGGGCAACGACAGCTTCAACAACGGTGCCGGCATGAACCGCCTGATCATGGCCACGCGCTTCATCAAGCACAACATGCCGCTGGGCGCCTCGCACGATGCGCCGCAGCTCAGCGACGATGAGGCCTACGACGTGGCCGCGTTCATGCTGTCCAAGCCGCGCCCCACCAAGGCGAACCTGGAAGTGGACTTCCCGGCGCGCTGGAACAAGCCGGTGGACTCGGCCTTCCCGCCCTACCTGCTGGGCGCCACGCCCGACCAGCACCGCTTTGGCCCCTACCCGCCACTGGTGGAAAAGCAAAAGCAGCTGATGGAGCAGCTCAAGGCCGGCGCCGCCGCCGAGCGTGCCAACGCTACCGCCAAACCCGCCCGTTGAGCGCCTGAAAATTTCAAACCTTTTATGGCTTAAGTGCTTATTTAACAAGCACTTACAGCTATTAATTAAATAGCTTACAAAGCCTGTGGTGGCGGCGGCGGCGCGGGCGCGCTGCCCTCATCCAGCGCCTGGGGGTCGGCACGCAGGATCAGGCGCGCCAGATCGGCGGCGTGGCCACTGCCGGTTTTTTCGGTGATGCGCTGGCGGTGCACATGCACGGTGTGATCGCTGATACTGAGCTGCCGCGCCACCTCCTTGTTGCTCAGTCCCAGCGCCAGCAGGCGCGCCACGTCGCGCTCGCGCGGCGACAGGCGCCCCAGCTGCTCCCGGGCGGCAGCGCGCAGGCCCTGCTGGCGCTGCGCCGCCAGGTTCACGCCCACGGCATGGTTCAGCGCATCCAGCAGCGCCTGCTCGCGAAAGGGCTTTTGCAGAAAATCGATGGCGCCCGCGCGCATGGCCTGCACGGCCTGGTCGATGTCGCCATGGCCGGTCATGAACACGATGGGCAATACGCGCCCCAGGGCGGCCAGGCGCCGCTGCAGCTCCAGCCCGCTCATGCGCGGCATGCGGATATCCAGCAGCAGGCAGCAGCCCTGCGGCGCGGGCGC
>DAOPUP010000021.1:11209-14434 GCA_035350655.1 Acidovorax sp.
TCATGCGCGGCATGCGGATATCCAGCAGCAGGCAGCAGCCCTGCGGCGCGGGCGCGGGGTCGGCATCCAGAAAATCCTGCGCCTGCGCGTAGCCCACGGGCGCAAAACCCAGCCCTTCCACCATGAACAGGGTGGAGCGCAAAAAGGCGGGGTCATCGTCCACCACGTGGACGACGGGAAGGGGTGCAGTCATGGCGCAATGTCCTGGGGCGTGGGTGGCAGGCGGATCGCCGTCGGGGCCAACGGAAGCAGCAGTTCGAACACCATGCCGGGGTCGCCCGCCGCGCCGGCCGGGCGGGCCTGCAGCGCGCCGCCATGCGTTTCGGCAATGCCGCGGCAAATGGCCAGGCCCAGGCCCAGACCGTCGGGGCGGGTGGTGTAGAAGGGTTCGAACAAGCGCGCGCGCTCGGCCTCGCTCAAGGGGTCGCCCTGGTCTTGCACGGCCATTGCCAGGCGGTCGCCCTGGCGTTCGATGTGGATGGTGATGGGGGCATCGGCCCGTCCGGCGGCGCGGTGGGCGTCCAGCGCATTCTTGAGCAGGTTCAGCAGCACCTGCTGGATCTGCTGCGGGTCGCCGGGCACGCGCAGGCCCAGGCTATCGGGCGCGCATGCCACGCGAATGGGCGGCGCCTGGCCCAGCAGGCCGCAAAACAGCGCCACCGCCTCGTTCGCCAGCGCCACCGGGTCACTGAGCGCACGCACCGGCACCCGCTTGCGCGCCAGCGCGCGAATGCTTTCGATGACGCGTGTGGCGCGCTCGGTCTCCTGGCCGATGTCCTGCAGCGCCAGGGCCAGCGCGTCGGGCGTGAGGTCACCCCGTGTGGCGCGGCGGCGCACGGTGGCAGCGTAGTTGGCAATGGTGGCCAGCGGATGGCTGAGCTCATGCGCCAGCGTGGCCGACAGCTCGCCCAGAATGGACAGGCGCGAGAGATGGTCCATGGCCTCCTGGCCCTGCGCAATCTGCTGCGCCAGACGCTCGCGCTCGCGCAGGCTGCGCGAGAGCTCAAAGGTGCGGCGCTTGACCAGCAGCTCCACATGCAGCATGTAGGCCGCGCCCAGCAGCAACACGGCCAGCGTGCCCGCCAGCAGATACCAGTAGCGGCCCAGCAGCGCCTGCAGGCGCGTCTCGCGCAAGAATGCATAGGGTTCGACCTGCAGCGCGCGCAGCACCTCGTGCACCCGCTGGTAGTCTGCCGGCACCGACCAGCGGCCGCCCTGGGCATCGGCGGGCTGGGCCAGCAAGGCCAGCAGCACCGTGCGGCCCAGTTCGGGCGGCGTGCTGGCCAGCGCGGCAAAGGCCCAGCCGGGGTACAGCGGCGTGGACGACTGGCAGGGCGCGGGCGCATCGGGCCGCGCGCCCACCACCACCAGCGCGCCCGGGGCCAAACGCCCCGTGCGCTCGAGCTGCTCCAGCACGCAGGTGCGCAAAATGCCCGCGTCGGCCCGGCCCGCCAGCACCGCATCGGCCACGCGCTGCATCGGAAAGCCGGTGAACACCCGCTGCACCGCGCCCGCCTCGGCATCCAGGCCGCCGCGCAGCCATTCGTGCGCCACCAGCTGGTAGCCGCCAAACGCCTCTTCGGCCACTGCCGCCACGCGCTGCCCGCGCAAGGCCTGCAGCGTGGCAGGCAGCGGCGCGCCGGCACGCACCACCACGGCCGAGCCCACGGTGTGCGCCGGGTCGTCGCTTTCGGCCGTGGTCTGGGTGGCGATGCGCGTGGCGCCATGGCGCGCCTCCAGCCGCACATAGTGCCCCGGGTTGGTCACCACAAAATCCAAGGCCCGCCGCGCCAGGGCGGCATCGAGCGCGTCCGGGTCGAGCACCTGCAGCCGCACGCTGTGCCCCGGCAGCGCACGCGCCAGCCCGTCGGCCAGGGGCTGCCACAGGCGCTGGGTGTCCGCGCCGTCCAGCACGGCGAGCACACCGATGGTGATGGGCACGGGTGCGACCGATGGCAGGGCCCCGGCCAGAGGCGCCGCCAGCAGACAGGCCGACGCCAGCCAGCGCCATGCCGCGCTGGCGCATCGGAAACGGGTGGGCCTGCGCATGGGCGAATTGTAAGCAACGCAAGCACCCCAGGTTGAAGGGTAAAAACAGGCTGTAGTGCTTATATTGAAAGCACTTGAAGCTACGCTTTCAATAGCAATCATGCGGGCCGGACTGCGCGGGATGGCGGGCACATGCGTGCATCAACTCACCAGTGAATATGGATACGCCCTCTTTGCGCAATGGGCTGCCGGAGCAACAATGGCGGCTCGGTGCCCGGCTGGGGCACTTATCTGTACCGGAGAACACCGCCATGAGCTTTGTCCCCATCGCCCCCCCCACCGCTGGCGCCGCACCCCGCATGGACGCCGAATGGCTGGATGCGCACTGGATGCCCTACACGGCCAACCGCCAGTTCAAGGCCCAGCCGCGCATGATCGTGGAAGCCCGCGGCGCCTATTTCACCGACAGCGAAGGCCGCAAGATTTTTGACGGCCTCTCGGGCCTGTGGTGCTCTGGCCTGGGCCATGGCCGCCGCGAGATCGCCGAGGCCATCGGCCAGCAGGCGATGAAGCTCGATTACGCCCCCGCCTTCCAGTTTGGCCACCCGCTGTCGTTCGAGCTGGCCAACCGCGTGAAGGCACTCACGCCCGCGGGGCTCGACTATGTGTTTTTCACCGGCTCGGGCTCGGAGTCCGCCGACACCTCGCTGAAGATGGCGCGCGCCTACTGGCGCGCTAAAGGGCTTGGGACAAAGACGCGCCTGATCGGCCGCGAAAAGGGCTACCACGGCGTGAACTTTGGCGGCATCTCGGTGGGTGGCATAGTGGCCAACCGCAAGCTGTTTGGCCAGGGCATCGAGGCCGACCACTTGCCCCACACCCAGCCTGCAGCGGGCTCATTCCACAAGGGCATGCCGCCCACGGGCAAGGAGCTGGCCGACCGCCTGCTCGACGTGATTGCGCTGCACGATGCAAGCAACATCGCCGCCGTCATCGTCGAGCCCTTCTCGGGCTCGGCCGGTGTGGTGATTCCGCCCGTGGGCTACCTGCAGCGCCTGCGCGAAATCTGCACACAAAACAACATCTTGCTGATTTTTGACGAAGTGATCAGTGGTTTTGGCCGGTCGGGCGCGTTCACCGGAGCCGAAGCCTTTGGCGTCACGCCCGACATCCTGAACTTCGCCAAGCAGGTCACCAACGGCGCGCAGCCGCTGGGCGGCGTGGTGGCCAGCAAGG
>DAOPUP010000022.1:0-13937 GCA_035350655.1 Acidovorax sp.
AAATGGACTGGACCAACAAGAACATCGCTCCCGCCAAGCTGGTTTCGCTGGGCGATGAAGTCGAAGTCATGGTCCTCGAAATCGACGAAGACAAGCGCCGTATCAGCCTGGGCATGAAGCAATGCAAGGCCAACCCATGGCAAGAATTCGCCCAGGACACCAAGCGCGGCGACCGCGTGAAGGGTCCGATCAAGTCGATCACCGACTTCGGCGTGTTCGTGGGCCTGGCTGCCGGCATCGACGGCCTGGTGCACCTGTCCGACCTGTCGTGGAACGAAACCGGCGAAGCCGCTGTTCGCAACTACAAGAAGGGCCAGGAAGTCGAAGCCATCGTGCTGGCTGTGGACGTGGACCGCGAACGCATCTCCCTGGGCATCAAGCAGCTCGACGGCGACCCATTCACGACCTTCGTGACCGTGAACGACAAGGGCCAGACCGTGACCGGCAAGGTCAAGACCGTGGACGCCCGTGGCGCTGAAATCGACCTCGGCGAAGACATCGTGGGCTACCTGCGCGCTTCGGAAATCTCCCGCGACCGCGTGGAAGATGCCCGCAACGTGCTCAAGGAAGGCGACGAAGTCACCGCTGTGGTGGTCAATGTGGATCGCAAGACCCGCAACATCCAGCTGTCGATCAAGCAAAAGGACATGGCCGACGAACAAGGCGCCATGGCCAACCTGAGCCAGCAGTCGAGCCGCGAAAGCGCCGGCACGACCAGCCTGGGCGCCCTGCTGCGCGCCAAGCTGGACAACTCGGAAAAGTAAAGCGCTGACCCGTTAAACGGTCAGACAGCGGGCGCCTTGTGCGCCCGCTTCTCTTTCAGCACTGGATTGCCTGCCATGCCCCAAGACTCCATGACCCGCTCCGACCTCGTTGAAGAACTGGCCGAACGCTTCGGTCAACTGACGCACCGCGATGCCGAATTCGCCGTCAAGACCATCCTGGATGCCGTGGGCGATGCCCTGGTGCGCGGGCACCGTATCGAGATCCGGGGCTTTGGCAGTTTTTCGGTGAACCACCGCCCCCCGCGCATGGGCCGCAATCCGCGCAGTGGCGAAGCCGTGGCCATTCCGGAAAAGCGCGTGCCCCATTTCAAGCCGGGCAAGGCCCTGCGGGAAGCGGTGGACCAGCGCACGGCAGAGTTGGAAAAAGCGCTTTGAGCGCCCAACGCTTCTAATTTGATAGCTACCAGCGATTCATCGACAAGCACTGGCGGCATAAATCATGCACCAACCATGAAGAGGCCCTGCCATGCACCGTTGCGGCCGCGCCCCATGCCCATGCTCTTAGAATCTCCCCACCACCGGGGAGCCCCATGAAATACCTCCTGTGGCTGCTCAAGGCAGCCATATTTTTTACACTGTTTGCGTTCGCGCTGAACAACCAGCAAGACGCCACCGTGCATTTGTTCTTCGGCACGCAGTGGCGGGCGCCGTTGGTGCTGGTGGTGCTGACTGCATTTGCAGCCGGCCTGGTAGTGGGTGTGCTGGGCATGGTGCCGCGCTGGTGGAAGCACCGCCGGGCGGCAGGCCGTGCCCATGCATCCGCACAGCCCACCGTGACACCGTCGCACCCCGCACCGGCCGCCCCGTCCTCCCCCGCAGAATTGCCTCCCATTCATGGAATTTGACATCAGCTGGATCCTGCTGGGCTTGCCCCTGGCCTTTGTGCTGGGCTGGCTGGCCTCCCGCTTTGACCTGCGCCAGCTGCGTGCGGAAAACCGCCGCGCCCCCAAGGCCTATTTCAAGGGACTGAACTTTCTGCTCAACGAGCAGCAGGACCAGGCCATCGATGCCTTCATCGAAGCCGTACAAAACGACCCAGACACCTCCGAACTGCACTTTGCCCTGGGCAACCTGTTTCGCCGGCGCGGCGAATACGACCGGGCGGTGCGGGTGCATGAGCACCTGCTGTCACGCGGCGACCTCTCCCGTGCCGACCGCGAGCGCGCCCAGCACGCCCTGGCGCTCGATTTTCTGAAAGCCGGCCTGCTCGACCGGGCCGAAGCGGCACTGGGCCAGCTGGAGGGCACTGCGTTCGAAAGCCAGGCCCGCCTGGCCTTGCTGGCCATCTACGAGCGTTCACGCGACTGGCCCCACGCTGCAGGCATTGCCCAAAAAATGCACGCAGCCCGGCAAGGCGACTTCAGCACCCGGCAGGCGCATTACCTGTGCGAGCAGGCGCAGGCCTGCATTGCGAACGCAGACCGCACCGCTGCCCTGGGTTTGCTGAACCAGGCCGTGGCCACCGCGCCGGACGCCGCACGCGCGCGCATCGATCTCGCCCGGCTGCAGCAGCTGATGGGCAACAGTGGCGCGGCACTGGACACGCTCAGAACACTCAGCCGGCAATCCCCCACCGCCGTGCCCCTGGCCACTGCCCTGATGGTCGAGGTGGCCACCGCAGCAGGCCAGGTGCCGCAAATGCAGGCCTTGCTGCAAGCGCATTACGCCGAGACCCCATCGCTGGATGTGCTGGAAGGCATCGTGAGCCTGCAGACCCTGGATGCCGCCGACCGGGCAGCGGCGCGGCAGTGGTATGTGCGGCATCTGGACAACGAGCAATCTCTGGTGGCTGCCGCCAAATGGCTGGCAGGAGAAAAACTGGAGCACGAGGAGTTTCATCCGCAGATCCAGCGGGCGCTCGACCATGCCGTCAAGCCGCTCACACGCTACCGCTGTGCCGCCTGCGGCTTCGAGGCCCGCCAGCATTTCTGGCAATGCCCGGGCTGCCAGACATGGGACAGCTACCCGGCACGCCGGGTGGAAGAGCTCTGAGCCAGCAAGCCAGGCTGGCAAGGTTGGCCGCGCTGGCGCCGCGCCAAGCCCTCGCTATGATGGTTGGGTGGTTTCATCGTGTCGCTTCACCACCAGGAGTCCCTCCATGCTGAAAAAGCTACTGGCCCTTATGGCCCTGCTGTACGCCGCTGCCGCGTGGGCCGCGGTCGATGTGAACCAGGCTACAGCGGCTGAACTCGACAGTATCAAGGGCATCGGACCAGGCCTGTCTGGCAAGATCATCGAAGAGCGCAAGCACGGTGCATTCAAGGACTGGAACAACTTCATCGAGCGGGTGCGCGGTGTGGGCGAGGCGAGCGCCGGCAAATTTTCTGCCGAAGGTCTGACGGTGAATGGCCGGGGTTTCAAGGCCTCGACCGCGGCACCCACGCAGGCTGGCGCCAGCGCTCCCAAAAAATAAGCACCCCCACGCAGTCACCCAACCCGCTGCGGCGGGTTTTCTTTTGGGACGTGCACAGCGGGCAAAGGCCCGGCCCCGCATGGTCTTTCCCATGGCGCCAGCAGACCGGCCCGTAAAATTATTGGCGCATGCCCCTGATTACCCTCATTCTTCTTCCCTTCATCGGCAGCCTCATTGCGGCGGTCCTGCCGGCCAACGCCCGCAACACCGAATCGACCATTGCGGGACTGATTGCGCTGTGGTGCACCGTGCAGACCGCTCTCTACTTTCCCCAGATTGCCGACGGCGGCGTGCTGCGCCAGGACATTGAATGGCTGCCCGCACTGGGCCTGAACCTGGTCATCCGCATGGATGGCTTTGCCTGGATGTTCTGCATGCTGGTGCTGGGCATCGGCGCGCTGGTGGTGCTGTACGCGCGCTACTACATGTCGCCTGCCGACCCGGTGCCGCGTTTCTTTTCGTTTTTCCTCGCCTTCATGGGGGCGATGACCGGGGTGGTGCTGGCGGGCAACGTGATCCAGCTGGCGTTCTTCTGGGAGCTGACCAGCCTGTTTTCGTTTCTGCTGATCGGCTACTGGCACCACCGGCGCGATGCAAGGCGCGGCGCACGCATGGCGCTCACCGTGACCGGCACGGGCGGCCTGTGCATGCTGGGCGGCATGCTGCTCATCGGCCACATCGTGGGCAGCTACGACCTCGATCATGTGCTGGCCGCCGGCGAACAGGTGCGCAACCATCCGCTGTACCTCACGGCCCTGGTCCTGGTGCTGCTGGGGGCCTTCACCAAGAGCGCGCAGTTTCCGTTTCACTTCTGGCTGCCCCACGCCATGGCCGCGCCCACGCCCGTGTCGGCCTACCTGCATTCGGCCACCATGGTCAAGGCGGGCGTTTTTTTACTGGCGCGCATGTGGCCCGTGCTGGGCGACACCGAGCCGTGGTTCTGGCTCGTGGGCGGCACCGGTCTGGCCACGCTGCTGGTGGGCGGCTATGCCGCAATGTTCCAGAACGATCTCAAGGGACTGCTTGCCTATTCGACCATTTCACACCTGGGCCTCATCACGCTGCTGCTGGGCCTGAACAGCCCGCTGGCCGCCGTGGCCGCTGTCTTTCACACCATGAACCACGCCACCTTCAAGGCGTCGCTGTTCATGGCCGCCGGCATCGTGGACCATGAAAGCGGCACGCGCGACATCCGCCGACTGTCGGGCCTGCGCTCCATGATGCCGATCACCGCCACGCTGGCCATGGTGGCCAGCGCCGCGATGGCCGGCGTGCCGCTGCTCAATGGTTTCCTGTCCAAGGAAATGTTCTTCGCCGAAACGGTGTTCCTGGACACCACGCCGCTGGTGACCACCTTGCTGCCCATCGCAGCCACCCTGGCGGGCATGTTCAGCGTGGCGTATTCGCTGCGCTTCACGGTGGATGTGTTCTTTGGCCCGCCAGCCACCGACCTGCCCCACCTGCCGCACGAACTGCCGCACTGGATGCGCGTGCCGGTCGAGCTGCTGGTGCTGGTGTGCATGGTGGTGGGCATGCTGCCGGCCTGGTCCATCGGCCGCTTCCTGGAGGCGGCGGCAAGGCCGGTGGTGGGCACAGAGCTTCCTGCCTTCAGCCTGGCGGTATGGCATGGTTTCAACACCCCTTTCGTCATGAGCCTGCTGGCCCTTGGCGGCGGGATCGCGCTGTACCTGGCGCTGCGGGCGCTGCGCGCTGCGGGCCGGGTGGATGCCCCCCCCCTCATGCACCGCATCCAGGGGCGGCGCCTGTTTGACGGTACGCTGGCCCTGGTCACGCAGATGGGCCGCAACGGCCGGCGCCTTTTATCCACCCAGCGCCTGCAGTGGCAGATGCTGTGGCTGGTCTGCGCGGCGCTGGCTGCGGGGGCCATGCCACTGTGGAGCCAGGGCCTGCAACTGGGCCAGCGCAGCATGCTGCCGCTGTCGCCGGCGTTCGTGCTGCTCTGGGCCGTAGGCATCTGCTGCGCCATGGCAGCCGCCTGGCAGGCCAAATACCACCGCCTGGCAGCGCTCACACTGGTGGGCGGTGCGGGCCTTTGCACCTGCATCACGTTCCTGTGGTTCTCGGCACCCGACCTGGCACTGACACAGATCGTGGTCGAGATCGTGACCACGGTGCTCATCCTGCTGGGCCTGCGCTGGCTGCCCAAACGCGATGAGACCCTGCGCGTTGCCACCTCGGCCGAGCGAGCCACCACCCGGTGGCGCCGCCAGCGCGACATGGCGCTGTCTCTGGCCGCCGGCGGCGGCATGGCCTGGCTGGCATTTGCCATGATGAGCCGCCCGTTTCCCGACAGCACATCCACCTTCTTCCTCGAAAACGCCTTGCGCCAGGGCGGCGGCACCAACGTGGTCAACGTGATGCTGGTGGATTTTCGCGGCTTTGACACCTTTGGCGAAATCGTGGTGCTGGGCGTGGTGGCCCTCACGGTATATGCCTTGCTGCGACGCTTTCGCCCCGCGCGCGAAGCCATGGACCTGCCCGAACAGCAGCGCAACATGCCCGCCGACCTGCAGACCGACCTGCTCAATCCGCGCAACGCCGCCGACACCGCCGTGGGTTACCTGATGGTGCCCGCCGTGCTGGTGCGGCTGTTGCTGCCGTTGGCCGCCGTGGTGGCGTTCTACCTGTTCTTGCGCGGGCACAACGAGCCCGGTGGCGGGTTTGTGGCGGGGCTGGTGCTCTCTGTGGCACTGCTGCTGCAGTACATCATCTCGGGCACGCACTGGGTCGAGGCCCATATGCCGCTGCTGCCCCGGCGCTGGATCGGTACCGGCCTGCTGGTGGCCCTGGCCACGGGGCTCGGGGCGATCGTGGTGGGCTACCCGTTTCTCACCAGCCACACGTTTCACCTGAACCTGCCGCTGCTGGGAGACATCCATGTGGCCAGTGCCATGTTCTTTGACATCGGCGTGTTCACGCTCGTGGTCGGCTCCACCTTGCTGATCCTCACGGCCATTGCCCACCAGTCAGTGCGCGGCCACCGCTACCACGCGCGCCTGGCAGAAGAGGCCGCCGAGCTGCAAGCCGCCCACGCCCCCCCACAGGAGACCACCCGCTGATGGAAATCGTTCTGGTCATCGCCATCGGCGTGCTCACGGGCTCGGGCGTGTGGCTACTGCTGCGCCCGCGCACCTTCCAGGTCATCATGGGGCTGTCGCTGCTGTCGTACGCCGTCAACCTGTTCATCTTCAGCATGGGCCGCCTGGGCCTGGCGATCGACAAAGAGCCGGTGCTGCGGCCCGGCCTGCCGCACGATCTGGCGCATTACGCCGACCCCATGCCGCAGGCGCTTGTGCTCACGGCCATCGTGATCGGCTTTGCCATGACGGCCCTGTTCCTGGTGGTGCTGCTGGCCTCGCGCGGCATGTCGGGCACCGACCATGTGGACGGCAGCAGCGCGCGCGACGTGCAGGAGATGCCATGAGCATCTCGGCACTCATGCCGCACCTGATGCTGGCCCCCATCGCCCTGCCCCTGTTCACAGGCGCACTGATGCTGCTGATGCGCGAGGAGCAGCAGCGCCTGAAGCTCGCCCTGAACGTGCTTTCCACCGCACTGGGGCTGCTGGTGGCCCTGGCCCTGCTGCAGTGGTCACACCAGCCCGGTGCCAGCAGCAGCATGGGCGTGTACCTGGCGGCCAACTGGCAGGCACCGTTCGGCATCGTGCTGGCCCTGGACCGCCTCTCGGCCATGATGCTGGTGCTGACCAGCCTGGTTGCGCTGGCCGCCAGCGTGTTTGCCGGGGCCCGCTGGCACCGCGCGGGCGTGCATTTTCACCCGTTGTTCCAGTTCCAGCTCATGGGCCTGGCGGGCGCCTTTCTCACCGCCGACCTGTTCAACCTGTTCGTATTCTTCGAGATCATGCTGGCCGCCTCCTACGGCCTGCTGCTGCATGGCTCGGGCCGCTCGCGCGTGCAGGCGGGGCTGCACTACATCGCCATCAACCTGGCGGCGTCCTCGCTGTTCCTGGTGGGGGTGTCGATGCTGTACGGCATCACCGGCACGCTGAACATGGCCGACCTGGCGCAGACCATTCCCCTGGTCGCCGCAGCCGACCGCGGCCTGCTGCATGCGGCAGCGGCCATCCTGGCCACGGCCTTTCTCATCAAGGCGGCGATGTGGCCGCTCAACTTCTGGCTCGTGCCGGCCTACAGCGCCGCCACCGCGCCCGTGGGCGCGCTGTTTGCGCTGATGACCAAGGTGGGCGTCTACACCATTTTGCGGCTGTGGACCCTGCTGTTCAGCAGCGAGGCCGGTGCCTCGGCCCTGTTCGGCAGCCTGTGGCTGATCGTCGGCGGCATGCTGACCATGGCCTTTGGCGCCCTGGGCATGCTGGGCTCACAGCGCCTGTCGCACCTGGCAGGGTTTGCCGCCATCCTGTCGTCCGGGACCCTGCTGGCCGCAGCGGGTTTTGGCCAGAACCTGCTCACCGCCGGGCTGCTGTATTACCTGCCCAGCTCCACGCTGGCCATCAGCGCCCTGTTTCTGACCGCCGACCTGATTGACCGCTGGCGCAACGATGGCGCAAGCTACGCCCCGTTCGAGCAGCGCGACAAAGCCCCTTTCCTCAACGCCGAGCTCGTTCCCACCGAAGGGCTGAATCTCGACAAGGACGAAGAGGCCCTGATCGGCCGCGTGATCCCCGCCGCCGCCGCCCTGCTGGGCCTGGCCTTTCTGGTCTGCACGCTGGTCATTGCCGGCCTGCCGCCGCTGTCGGGCTTTGTCGGCAAGTTCGCCATGCTCAACGCCCTGCTCAACCCGCTGGGACTGGCCTCCTCGGCGGGTGCCCAGCCGGGTGCGCCGGGTTGGGCGCTGTTCGCCCTGATGATCGCCACCGGCCTGCTGGCGCTGATCGCCCTCACGCGGGCGGGTATCCGCCATTTCTGGGCCACCCATGACCGCGTGGCACCGCAGCTGCGCTGGCTGGAGGGCCTGCCCATCGCCGCCTTGCTGGCCCTGTGCATTGCACTGACCGTGCTGGCCGGGCCCGTGATGCAGTTCACCCAGGCCACGGCCGATGCACTGCATGCGCCCGGCACCTATATCCGTGCCGTGATGCAGGCCCAACCCGTCCCCGGCGCAGCCGCGCAAAGCCGGGCCGACCAGTCCAAGGACGGCCCATGAAGCGCCTGCTGCCCACCCCCCTGCTGTCGGCCGCACTGTTCGTGCTGTGGCTGCTGCTCAACCAGTCGGTAAGCCCCGGCAATCTGGTGCTGGCGCTGGCGCTGGCATGGCTGGTCCCGCTGCTCACGCGCGGACTGCGGCCGCTGCCGGTGCGCATCCGCCGTCCGGGCACCGTGCTGCGGCTGGGCCTGACGGTGGTGGCCGACTCGGTTGCATCGAACTTTGCCGTGGCGCGCCTGCTGCTTGCTCCGGGGCGACCGCGCCATGGCGCCGCCTTCGTGCTCATCCCGCTGGAGCTGCGCGACCCCAATGCGCTGGCCGTGCTGGCCATGATCGTCTGCATCACGCCCGGGACCGCCTGGGCCGAACTCTCGCTGGACCGCTCCATGCTCATGCTGCACGCGCTGGAGGTGGACGACCCGCAGACCCTGATCGACCATGTCAAAGCGTGCTACGAGCGCCCGTTGATGGAGATTTTTGAATGACCCCCCCTGTTCTGTCCTGGGCCCTGCCCCTGGCCATGTGCATGCTGGTGCTGGCCATGGTGTTCGCCCTGGTGCGGCTGCTCAAGGGGCCCTCGGCCCAGGACCGCGTGCTGGCGCTCGACTGCATGTATCTCAACGGCATGCTGCTGACGCTGGTGCTGGGCATCCACTACGGCAGCAGCGCCTATTTCGAAGGGGCGCTGCTGATCGCGCTGTTCAGCTTTGTGGGCACCACGGCCATGGCCAAATTCCTGCTGCGCGGTGAGGTGATCGAATGACCGAGGCCGCGCTGCCGCTGTGGGCAGAGATCACCATTGCAGCGCTGGTGCTGGCGGGCGCGGGGGTGGCGCTGCTGGGCTCCTGGGGGCTGCTGCGCCTGAAAACCTATTTCGAACGTGTGCACGCGCCCTCCATCATTGCCACCATGGGCTGCTGGTGCACCATGCACGGCAGCATCGTGTACTTTTCGCTGCAAGGCCAAGGCCTGGCGCTGCACTCGCTGCTGATCGCGCTGTTCGTGGCCATCACGGTGCCCGTGACCAACATCTTCCTCATGCGCGCGGCCCTGTTCCGTGCGCGGCGCGCAGGCAGCGATGTGCCCCCCAGCCTGAGCCGCAACACCGCCTCGGTCGAGCGCGATTCGTGACGGGCCACCCGGCCCCGCCAACGCCAAATTACTCCTGAAATAATAGCTACCAGCGATTGACTATCAAGGGCTGGTGGCCTATTTATCTCAGACCCTGCTCAGGCGGCGCCAAACCCGCCGCCCCCCGGGGTGTGGATCTCGAACAGATCACCCGGTTGCATCTCGGCCTGGCCGATAGGACCGAGCAGCTCAACCCGGCCATTGGCGCGCACCACCTTGTTGACGCCGGGCGCCCCGGCCTGGCCGCCGGCCATGCCGAACGCCCCTTGGTGGCGGCCGTTCGAAAGGATGCTGGCCGTCATCGGTGCGAGAAAGCGGATGCGCCGCACCCCGCCGTTGCCCCCCACCCAGCGGCCCGCGCCACCGGAACGGGCCCGGATGGCATAACCCTCCAGCCGCACCGGAAAGCGGAACTCGAGCACCTCCGGGTCGGTCAGGCGCGAATTGGTCATGTGGGTCTGCACCACGCTCGTGCCACCAAAACCACCCACCAGGGCGCCCTCCGCGTCGAACACGCCGCCCGCACCACTGCCGCCCGCAATGGTTTCGTAATACTGGTGGCGGGCGTCGCCAAACGTGAAGTTGTTCATGGTGCACTGGCTGGCCGCCATCACGCCCAGCGCCCCCAGCAAGGCATTGGTGATACAGGTGGAGGTTTCCACGTTGCCCGCCACCACCGCGGCCGGGTGCCGCGGGTCGAGCATGGAGCCGGGCGGGATGATGACGTTGAGCGGCTTCAGGCACCCGGCGTTCAGCGGAATATCGTCATCCACCAGCGTGCGAAACACATACAGCACCGCCGCCATGCACACCGCCTTGGGCGCGTTGAAGTTGTTGCTCTGCTGCGCGCTGGTGCCCGTGAAATCGATGGTGGCGCTGCGGCGGGCCGCGTCGACCTCCACGGCCACGCTGATCTGCGCGCCGTTGTCCAGCGCCAGCGTGAAAGCGCCGTCCTTGAGGCGCGTGATGGCGCGGCGCACTGACTCTTCGGCGTTGTCCTGCACATGGCCCATGTAGGCCTGCACCACGGGCAGGCTGAACTGCTGCACCAGCTTGCGCAGCTCCTGCACGCCCTTTTCGTTGGCGGCAATCTGTGCCTTCAGGTCGGCCAGGTTCTGCTGCGGATTGCGCGACGGGTAATCACCGCTTTGCAGCAAGGCAATCATTTCGGCCTCGCGCAGCACGCCGCGCTCGACCAGCTTGAAATGCTGGATCTGCACGCCCTCTTGCTCGATGCGCGTGGAAAACGGGGGCATCGAGCCCGGCGTGATGCCGCCCACATCGGCGTGGTGGCCCCGGCTGCCCACGTAGAAGGTGGGCTGTGCCTCATCGGCAAGGTACACCGGTGTGATCACCGTGATGTCGGGCAGGTGCGTGCCGCCGTGGTAGGGGTCGTTGAGCACATACACATCGCCGGGCTGCATGCGGCCGGCGCCGGATTGCGAGTCCGTTGCGGCCTGGCGGATCACGGCCTGGATGCTCTCGCCCATGGAGCCCAGGTGCACAGGCATGTGGGGCGCGTTGGCGATCAGCTGGCCTTGGGCGTCGAACAGCGCGCAGCTGAAATCGAGCCGCTCCTTGATGTTGACCGACTGCGCCGTGTTCTGCAGCTGCAGCCCCATCTGCTCGGCAATGCTCATGAACAGGTTGTTGAACAACTCCAGCCGCACCGGGTCCACCGTGGTGCCCACGGCATGCTGCACGGCGCGCGCCACACGACGCTCCAGCAGCAGGTGGTCGAGTTCGGTCACCTGCGCCTGCCAGCCGGGTTCGACCACGGTGGTCGCATTCTTCTCGGCAATGATGGCCGGGCCCGCCACCCTGTCGCCAGGGCGCAGGTCGTCGCGCACCACCAGCGCAGCCTCATGCCACGCGGGGGTGCCGCTGGTGCCCACGGTGTACATGCGCACGGTGCTGCGGCGCGGCACCTCGCGCAGCGGGTGCAGGGCGTGGCGCGGTTCGGCCGGCACAGCGCCGGGCAGCACGGCCTCGACCGACACGGACTCCACCACCAGGCCCCTGCCCGGCATGAGAAAGGCGAAACGCTGGCGGTAGGCGGCCTCGAACGCGGTGGTGATATCGGCCTGCGAGCCAAACGGAACCACCAACGCGCCATCACTGCCCTCGTAGCGCAGATGCACGCGGCGGTGCACCACGGCGCCTGCGGTGCCCGCCTGCTGGCGTTCCAGCGCGCTGCAGGCGCTGCGGGCCAGTTGCTCCAGGGTGGCTGCGATGCCCGCCAGCGCCTCGGGCGCGAGCGGGCATTCCAGCGCCTGCTCGCGCATCACGCTCTGGTCCGCCAGGCCCATGCCATAGGCGCTCAGCACCCCCGCCAGCGGGTGCACAAAAACCTGCGCCATGCCTAAGGCATCGGCCACCAGGCAGGCATGCTGGCCGCCCGCGCCGCCAAAGCACTGCAGGGTGTAGCGCGTCACGTCATAACCACGCGCCACGCTGATCTTCTGGATGGCATGGGCCATCTGCTGCACGGCGATCTGGATGAAACCGTGGGCCACCTCCTCGGGGGCGCGCCCGGTCTGCACGGCCAGGGTGCCAAATTGCGCGCGTACCGCATCGGCATCCAACGGCTCGTTGGCAGCGGGGCCGAACACCTGCGGAAAATGCGCGGGCTGGATCTTGCCCAGCATCACGTTGGCATCGGTCACCGCCAGGGGCCCGCCCCGGCGGTAGCTGGCGGGGCCGGGGTGGGCGCCGGCACTTTCGGGGCCCACGCGAAAACGGGCGCCGTCAAACCACAGCAGGGAGCCGCCCCCGGCCGCCACGGTGTGGATGTCCATCATGGGCGCGCGCATGCGCACCCCTGCCACCTGGGTCTCGAACGCGCGCTCGAATTCGCCCGCGTAGTGGCTTACATCGGTGGACGTGCCGCCCATGTCAAAGCCGATCACGCGCGCATGCCCCGCGCGCTGTGCGGTCCGGGCCATGCCCACAATGCCGCCGGCCGGGCCAGAGAGGATGGCGTCCTTGCCCTGAAAACGCTGCGCGTCCGTCAGCCCCCCTGAAGACTGCATGAAGAACAGCGGCACGCCGGGCATCTCGCCCGCCACCTGCTGCACATAGCGGCGCAATATGGGCGAGAGATAGGCATCCACCACGGTGGTGTCGCCGCGGCCCACGAACTTCATCAGGGGGCTGACGGCATGCGAGGCGCTGATCTGCGTGAACCCCGCCTGCTCGGCCAGGCGGGCTGCCGCCTGCTCGTGGGCGGTGTAGCGCCAGCCATGCATGAACACAATGGCCACGCTGCGCAGGCCCGCATCGTAGGCGGCCCACAGGCGCTCCTTCAGATGCGCCTCGTCGAGCGGCTCGATCACCTCACCATGCGCACCCACGCGCTCCTGCGCCTCGATCACACGGCTGTAGAGCAGCTCGGGCAGCACGATGTGGCGGTCAAACAATCGCGGACGGTTCTGGTAGGCGATGCGCAGCGCATCGCGAAAACCGCGCGTGGTGATGAGCAGCGTGGGCTCGCCCTTGCGCTCCAGCAGCGCATTCGTGGCCACCGTGGTGCCCATCTTCACGCACGCCACCTGCGCGGGCGTCACCGCCTCGCCGGGCGCCAAACCCAGCAGGTGGCGAATGCCCGCCACGGCGGCGTCCTTGTACTGCCCGGGGTTCTCGGACAGCAGCTTGTGCGTGACCAGCTGGCCATCGGGGCGTTGCCCCACCACGTCGGTGAAGGTGCCGCCGCGGTCGATCCAGAACTGCCAGCGGGGATCGAAAGAAGGTTGGACGGGCATTGTTTACTACTCAATCAATAGCTACCAGCGCTTTATTCATCAGCGCAAGAGCCTTATTTCATCAAAAATCAAAACCGGGTAACCACCAGCTCCAGCAGGGGAACTGGAAGCGACGACCGGCGGCTCCGGCACGCAGGGCCCGGATGACGCCACGCGCCGGCCCCCCCCCGCGCCCGTCCGCATGCTCGCGCTGATTTTGGCAGCTGCGGCCCGCCCGGTGTGGACAATGGCGCCATGTTGCATGTTCTGTCCATCTGTATCGGCGCCAGCCTCGGCGCCCTGGCCCGGTGGCGTCTGGGCCTGTGGCTCAGCGGCCCCGGCGCCCTGCTGCCCTGGGGCACCCTGGCGGCCAATCTGCTGGGCGGTTATCTGGTTGGTGTGTGCGTGGCTGCCTTCCAGGCCCTGCCCCAGATCGACCCCGCCTGGCGCCTGGCGCTGGTCACGGGGTTTCTGGGGGCGCTCACCACCTTCTCCAGCTTCTCGGCCGAGGTGGTGACCATGCTGCAACAGCAGCGCTACTTGCTCGCGTCCGGCACCACCGCACTGCACCTGGGCGGCTCGCTGTGCATGACCCTGCTGGGCCTGCAGACGGTGGCCATGCTGCTGAGCACACGCCCCTGACCGATGGTACGGGGGTTGCGTCCGCGCCCCTGGAAACTATCTTTTCAATAGCTATGCGTCCAATGCCGTCAAGCATAGCAG
>DAOPUP010000023.1:0-13787 GCA_035350655.1 Acidovorax sp.
GGCCGACATCAAAGGCGGGCGCCCCAGCATTGCTCCCGAGAAGCTGCTGCGCGCCCTGTGTTGGCGCCGATTCAAAATTGAGCCACCGTGCCGATTGAATTTTGAGCCAGGGCTAATGGCCAACCTGTGAAGGTCGGCTGTGGATAAGTGTAGTGCCTTGGGTCGGTTTTGGTCTCCTTGGTGATCGAGCTCGGTGGTCGTCCGTTGAGGGCAAGCCGCGCAGGGCGAAGCCCGTAGCGGCTTGCCCTTGAACCGCTCAGAACGGCTCAGCCTTCTTGGCCTGTTCGCGTGCCTTGATGCGTTTCTTGGCCACGGCTGTGCTGTGCATGAACCTGTGGGACTCGTTGCCCGTCTCGACGATGTGGCAGTGGTGCGTGAGTCGATCCAGCAGTGCCGTGGTCATCTTGGCGTCGCCGAACACGCTGGACCATTCCTTGAAGTCCAGGTTGGTGGTGATCATCACGCTGGTCTGCTCGTAGAGCTTGCTCAGCAGGTGGAACAGCAAGGCGCCGCCTGCCTGGCTGAAGGGCAGGTAGCCCAGCTCATCAAGGATGACCAGGTCCATGCGCTGCAAGCTCGCTGCGATGCGGCCTGCCTTGCCTTGGGCCTTCTCCTGCTCCAGTGCGTTGACCAGATCCACCGTGGAGTAAAACCGCACGCGTGAGCCATGGCGCGTGATGCCCGCCACGCCGATGGCCGTGGCCAGATGCGTCTTGCCCGTGCCGGGGCCACCCACCAGCACCACGTTGTGCGCCTGCTCGGTGAACGCCATGCTGGCCAACTGCTCGATGAGCTTTTTGTCCACGGGCGAGCATTCGAAGTCGAAGCCCGCCAGGTCGCGGTGCACGGGGAACTTCGCCGTGTGCATCTGGTAGCTCACTGAGCGCATGGCCCTGTCCGTGACTTCCGCTTGCAGCAGGTGCTCCAGCAGCCAGCGCGAGCTCTCCAGCGTGGCGTGGCCGCCTTGCTTGACCAGGTCCTCCCAGGCCCCGGCCATGCCGTACAGGCGCAGCTCTTTGAACTCCTTGTCCAGCTCACGCATGATCGGCCTCCTGCATGTCGCTGCCAGCGCGCAGGCTGTCATAGCGCGCCGTGTCGGCCAGGGGTGTCTGGCTCACTTGCAGGTTGGTCGCAACCGTCTCGGGCAGGGGCTGCGCTTGCAGGCGGCCGAGCACGTTGATGACGTGCTCGGTGCTCACCCGCCCCGATGGCGGCGCACTCTCCAGGGCCAACTCCACCGCCACCAGCACGGCGTCCAGCCCTTGCTTGGGCACCTCGGCCAGTACCTGCGCCATCACCCTGTCGCCGCCCTCCTGGTGCAGCAAGCCTTTGCGCATGCGCTGCAATGGCTCGGGCAGGTCTGCAAAGGGCGCGCCGTTGCGCAGCGCGCCCGGCTTGCGCTCGATCAGCGGCACGTAATGCTGCCAGTCGTAGCGGGTCTGGTTGCGATCGCTCAGGCGCTCGTGCGTGGCCACCATAGCATCGCCGGCCACCACCACGATCTGCGCCGGGTACAGGTGTGTGCTGACGATTTGCCCCGCCCATTCGCAGGGCACCGAGTAGCGGTTGCGCGCCACCGTCATCCGCCGTATCTTGCCAATCATGTCCATGGTGATCACCCTCTTCATTCCCTTGCTGCACAAAACAGCAGGGTAGGTAAAACACCTGGCTCAGTTTTAGGTCGGCATCACACCAAAAAGTGGCTCAGTTTTCGGTCGGCGTCAACAGCCTTGACCGCTTCGTCGCGGTTTTCAAGTGCCAGGCGCCGGTGGATCGTCTCCGCACGCTCTCCATCGCCGGCTTGGATTGCCTCGACCAGTGATCGCCAATGTGCGATCGATGTCGTGCGGCGGGCCTGTGTGCCGAGACCGAGGCGGGCATAGCGGCCAATGCGATGTGCGAAAGAGACGATCATTTCCGTGAGGGGCGGGCTTCGGCTCATGACCGCGATCTCGATCGTGGTTGTGGCGCTAGCCCGTTCATATCGCTCAGCGTCGGGTAGAGACTCTTCCAACTGCAGGAGCAGCACATCGAGTCGCTGTGCTGCGTTGCCGTCGATACGACTGGCAGCTCCCTTGGCCGCCAAGCCGACCAACACGGCGCGGATCTCGAAAAGCTGTTCAACCTCTTCCAGCGAAAGCGTGGTCACCCGCGCGCCACGCTGTGGGGTGATCACTACCAGTCCACGCTTTTCGAGAATCCGCAATGCCTCCCTGAGCGGCGAGCGGCTCACGCCCCATCGGGCAGCGATCTGGATCTCGTTCAATCGCTCGCCGGGGGCGTAGCGCTCCTCGATGATTTCGAGAGCCAGGGCGTCGGCGATCTGCAAGGGCATGGTGCGATGCAGCGATTCGCTCAGGGTCTGTGCGGGGGGATCGGATAAACGCGATGACATAGTGGGTCGGAGTTTGCCATTTACTGTCTAATGTCGACATTAGGTAAAACCCGCACAGTCATTGCGGCATGACATGCCAGGGCTCTGTCGCGTTGACGGTCGTGCCTTGAGCTGGGGCGTGTGCGCATGCGTACCCTGGGACAAGTCCGTCTGAAGTGTGCGCAGTGAGCGCCAGATGAGCGGAAAAGGCCCTGCAAACGCGTAAAACATCCCCTTGGATGGCGCATTGCTCGACCGCGACCGATCAACTCATCCGAAACTGGCTCATCGCGCTGAGGCGATCAGCTTCGGCGGGGGTATTTCAGCAGCCTGCTAAGTCTGGTGCCTCGATCTGCTGATCGACAGGTTTTAAATCCTCGGCATGCGGTGCTGCTGGCTGCAACCGCCATCGCCTACAGCGGCCTCCAGCCAAGGGTTTGATCGGCACCGTACCCTTGCGATGGCGATCGCAGCGAGCTGGCAGAGTGTGTGCAGTGCGCCAGGAAGTCCTGGGTCGCACGGGCCAGCCTTTTTTCACGGTGCAGCACGATGGCGAGCTTGCGGCTTGCCTTGGGCAGGCGCGTTTGCAGTTCAACCAGGTGCCCGTCCGCCACACTTTGCTCCACGGCGTAGCGAGACAGACAGCCCAGGCCATCGCTGGCCGCCACCACACGCTTGACCGCCTCGTTGCTGCCCAGTTCGAAGCCGATGCGCACCTCCTCCAGGTTGTTGAGCAACCAGGCATCCGTGGTCTGTCGTGTGCCGGAGCCGTGTTCACGCACCACCCAGGTGGCTTGAGCCAACTGGCGGAGCGTGGCGCAGCCCTTCGCCAGAAGATGGTCAGGCGCCGCGAGGATCACCATCTCATCCTCCCGCCACGGCTGCACCATCAGGTCGGCGTGTGTCTGAGAGCCCTCCACAAAGCCGATGTCGACGTCCAGCGCCGCGACCGCATCGATGACTTCACTGGTATTGCCAATGCGCAGATGGATCTTGCTCTTGGGGTGCAGTTGCGTCCACCTCGACACCAGGCTGGGCAACAGGTATTCGCCAATCGTGAAGCTGGCCGCCACCCGCAACGGCGCCGCGTGCTCGTCCGTGAACATGGCTTGCAATTCGGCCGCCTGATCGACGAGGACCTGGGCCTTGGTCAGCAGCGCGCGCCCGTTTTCGTTGAGCTGCAGGCGCCGGCCGACACGATCAAACAGGTCGACACCCAGCGCGGCCTCGAGCTCCGCCAGCGAGGTGCTGGCCGCCGATTGCGAGCGTGCGATGCGATCGGCCGCCGCGCGTGTGCTGCCGCCGCGCGCTGTGGCCAGAAAGACCTCCAGCTGACGCAGGTTCACGCGCAAGCGCTGGAACGACAATTGATTGGATTTATCGATCATTATGAAAGATATTATCTGATTTTTTACTTTATGACTTCTGCCTATTATCAAATTCATGGAGGGAATAAGGCCCGCCTGCGCGCCCTACAAGCTTGATCGAAGAGGTTTTTCCAGTGTCCAACTCCATGTCTCCCACATCCGCTGCGGACACGGCCCGCCCACCAGGACTGGCGCAGCAACTGCTGCAGTTTCTCCCCGGCACGGGCCTGTCGTGTGTGATTGCGATGGCCGCGACCCTGGTGTCCACGCTGCACGGCGGGCCTCAGTTCCTGTACGCGCTGTTCTTTGGCGTAGCCTTTCACTACCTGAGCCAGGATCCCAAGACCCGGCCCGGCATCGAGTTCTGTTCGCGCACCGTGCTGCGGGTGGGCGTCGGCCTGCTCGGTGCGCGGATCACGGCGAGCCAGATTGCGGGCCTGGGCTGGACCACGGCGGGCATCGTGATCGCCGCCGTCGTGACCACGCTGCTGTGCGGGGTGCTGCTGGGCCGTTTTCTGGGCCTGAACCGCGCGCAATCCGTGCTGTCCGGCGGCGCGGTCGCCATTTGCGGTGCTTCCGCCGCGCTGGCGATCTCGGCCGTGCTGCCACGCACCAAGGACAGTGAGCGCTTTACCTTGATGGTGGTGGTGACCGTGACCGTGTTGTCCACTCTGGCCATGGTGATCTATCCGCTGGCGGCCCGGTTGCTGCATCTGCCGCCCGAGCTGGCCGGCCTGTTTCTCGGCGGCACGATCCACGACGTTGCACAGGTGGTCGGCGCAGGCTACATGCTGAGCCCGGAGACCGGCGACTACGCCACCATCGTCAAGCTGTTTCGGGTGTCCATGCTGGCCGTTGTGGTGGTGGTGGTGTCCACCTTGTTCAAGAAGGCGCGTGAGCAAGAAAGTGAAGAAGGCACCGTTGCGGCGAAGCAGGCCGTGGTGCCCTGGTTTCTGTGGGTGTTTGTGGCGCTGGTGATCATCAACTCCATGGGGGGCGTGCCAGCAGTGGTGCAGATGGGACTCAACGATGTATCGCGTGCGTGTCTGGTTGTTGCCATCGCGGCCTTGGGCATCAAGACCTCGTTCGGGCAACTGGCCCGCGCAGGCTGGCGGCCCTTTTTGCTGCTGGTGATCGAGACGCTGTGGATGGCCGGCTTTGTGTTGGCTGCCATTTATCTGAGGCCGTGAGACGGTTCTCCGTCTTGGCGCTGCGAGCGTGGAGAGAGTCCATGAACCGCCCCGGGGCGGTTCACCATGCGTAGGCAGCACGTTTGCGGCCTCGCTCACATGGACAACGCTCCAGTCCTGCTGCTGTACCGATCGACCAAAAGGAGTTGACTTTGGGCCGTCAAGCGACCAGACCAGCGCAAGCCACGGTTTTGTGCTTGTTCCAGATTCAATACTTTGAAGACGCGCGAAAGCGCCGCCGCTGGTACGACCTACCAAAAGGCCCGACGAGGCGAGCAACGCCGCCTCGAGCTGCTGGTCGGTCGTTGCCACGTCGGCTTTCCTCCAGGGGAAACGATGACCCGAATAGTGTGGCGCGAGATGTCGGTGATGTTTTCGATCTCGCTCTGAGTGGCGCCGCCCTTTCCTTTAGCAGCACTTTGGGTGGCCGCTGGGGAGCGGCGAACTTGACGACGGTGTAGAAGGCCCGGTAGTTGTCGCCCTGGTGGTCCTCGACCACCTCCAGCACGCCGGTCGAGCCGAAACCCGTCCGCCTGGGTGCATCAGGGGTGGTTCCACCCAAGCGACACCTGCGCCACGGCTCATTCGCCCCAAAATCGGCATCACACTGGATAATCCACTATTACCCAGTGTGATATTTACTAAGATCTATGATTTATTGACCTCTTAAATAGTATGTAATATCATGGTACATACTACAGTACAAAATAACGAGGTGAACCATGGCCCGAGCCGGAATCTACAAGTCTGAAGTGCTGCGTGCCCGCGATAAATTGCTGGCCGCAGGGCGCAATCCGTCCATCGATGCGGTGCGCGAAGAGCTGGGCAGCGGCTCCAAAACCACGATCCATCGCTACCTGAAGGAGATCGAGGAAGAGGAAGGGCCAGCCACCGGCAGCCGCGTAGCCGTCAGCGAGGCAATCCAGGACCTGGTGGGTCGCCTAGCCGCCCGCGTCAATGAAGAAGCGGAAGAGCGGGTCACCACGGCGCAGGCCAAGCACGCCGAGCAGCTGAGCCAACAGCAGCAAGCCGTCGCGGCCCTGAAATCCGAGGCGCTGGCCACGCGCCAGCAGCTGGAGCAAACCCAGCGGGCCCTGGCCGACGAAAAAAACGCTCACGGCAAAACCAGCGAAGCTCTGAGCCGCAAGACCCTGGAAAACACTCAGCTCGTCCAGCAGGTGGCCGACCTGCAGGAGCGCCTCGCGGCCGAAGAGCGCCATCGCCAATCCCTGGAAGAAAAGCACAAGCACGCGCGCCAGGCGCTGGAGCATTTCCGGGAATCCACAAAGGAGCAGCGCGACCAGGACCAGCGCAAGCACGAACAGCAGGTGCAGTACCTGCAGGCCGAGTTGCGCACCGTGAACGAGACCTTGGCCACCAAGCAGCAGGAAGCCGTCCATACCCTTCAGGAAAACGCACGCCTCCTGGGCGATTTGTCGCGCGCCCAGGGCGATCTGCACCAGGCTCAGGAAGAGGTGCGAGGCCTGCGGCCGCTCAAGGATGAACTGGGGTTTGCGCAAAGGCGCTCCGAGGAATTGGGCCGGCGCCTGGTTGAGCAGGACGCGGCCGTCCAGCAGCTCAGCACTTCCAAAGAGCAGTTGCAGGCCAAGGTCGACGAGCTGCTTTCCGCCAAACAACAGCTGGAACTGGCGCTGGCGACGGCCAGGTCATCCGTCACGGCCCAGGAGCAGGTCGTGGCCAGCATGCTTGAGCGCTTCAGTACGCCGGCGACTGGCCCTAATTTGGTTGCGAACCCGGTTGAAGAGGCCGGTCGTCCAGGGAAGAGAGAGTCGAAAAAGTCAACGGGGACAGGCACTTAAGCCTGTTTCTGCTGGGTTTTACATGAATCCCTGCCGACCCTCTTATTGCACTGAAAACGAGGAGACCCCTCACCGGGCCGGTGGCCCTCGCCGCTGGGCTTTGCGGCCCTGACGGGCCTTCCTGGCCCGTTTCCGGGGCCTTCCCTGCCCTGCCCCACCGGCGCGGCCGTTGTGGACAGTTTCGGGACAAGTCGGCCGAGGCCGGCCGGCGCAGCCCTGACGTTGACACTTGAGGGGCAGCGGGGCCGGCGCGATGTTGACACTTGGGGGGCAGCGGCCGATTTCGGCCTGGTCGAGCCGTCCAGGCGGCCGCCGAGGCGGCCTAAGTGCCTGATCGGCATGGAGTTATCCACCGAAGTTGTGGATAACCCTGTTAGGAACCCTGCCCCGGTATTGACACTTGAGGGGCGGCCCTACTGACACTTGAGGGGCGCGGTTCTTGACACTTGAGGGGCAGCGTATTGACACATGGGGGGCTTATCCATTGACACTTGAGGGGCGGCCTCTTCGCGCTTTTCCTTGGCGTGACAACGGTTTACGCGCGTTTTTCGGTCATGCTAACCAGGTTTTTAACCGTCTTTATAACCTTTTTATATAACCAGGTAGTTTTAACCAGAGGCTGGCGAAAAAAACGGCAACACGGCCCAAGCTACCGCGCAGCATGACCGGCCGCCGAAGGGGGGAAACCCCCCTTCTCGATCCCACCCGGCCGCAAGCGGCCTCCCATCCCCCCAGGGGCTACGCCCCTCGGCCGCCTTGCGGCCTCACCCCACAATGGAGCGCCTTCGGCGCTACGGCTTAGGAGAGCCAGGCGCAAGCGCCTGGCGGAAGGCAGTAAGTTCGAGAGCTTGCGAGGGGGCAAAGCCCCCTCACACTCCCCAACCAGGTCGCCGCGGTTCGACCGGCCGCGCGATCCTCAAGCATCGCAGCAGCTCCACCGCCGCAGGTTTTACGCCAAGGAAGGGGGTCGGCCAGCTCGGCCGGTGGCGCGGAAAGCGCCCCTCAAGTGTCAATGAAACGTGAGACGCGGGGCCAGGCCCGCGCCGATCACAAGCCGAGTTCGGAGTGAGAGCCGAGGCGCACCAGGCGCAGCGTGTCGGCGTCGGGCTTCTGGTAGATCAGCACCAGGTCGGGCTTGACGTGGCAATCCCGGTGATCCTTCCAGTCCCCGGTCAGCGCGTGGTCGCGGTGCCGAGGTTCCAGCGGCTGGTCGTCGGCGAGCGCGACCAGGACGGGCACCAGGTCGGCGTCGAGCGTGGCCCGGTGCTGCCCTTTCGCCTCGCGCTTGTAGTCGCGCTTGAACTGGCCGGTGCGCTCAATCTGCCGCATGCAGATCGGCCATCAGATCGTTGACGGTGGCGAAGCGCGGCAGCTTGCCCTTGCGGGCTTCCTTCATCGCCTCGATGGTGGTGGCGTTCGGAATCAGCGGCTCGAAGGGCAGCGCCTTGTCCTGGGCCACCTTCGTGAGCAGCAGCCGCACCGCGTCGGACACGGTAAGGCCCATCGCGGCCAGGACGGCCGCCGCTTCTTCCTTGATCGCGCCGTCGATGCGCGTTTGTACGAGCTGGTTTGCAGCCATGATTGGTTCTCCGGTTGGGTTCGTGAATTACATTGTAATGCACGCCAAGGGAAAGGGCAAGGTTTAGCGGCTAAAACGTTTAGCTAAAGTGCTTGACGATTAGGACATTTTGCCCTAATATAGCACTTGAAGGCCGGGCATTTCGCCCAGGTCAACTACCGGAGAAAGTCCGATGAACACCCAAGAGCAACCCGTTACCGCTTCCCTGGTCGCCGAGGCCCAGCGCCTCGACTTCCTGCCCGCCTACTTCGGCCCGCGTCTGATGATGCGCGGCGAGGCCCTGGTGTATGCCTGGCTTCGCCGGCTCTGCGAACGCTACAGCGGCGCGTATTGGCACTACTACACCTTGTCGGACGGCGGTTTTTACATGGCCCCCGACCTGGCCGACCGCCTGGAGATCGAGGTGGACGGCAACGGCTTCCGAGGCGAGTTGTCGGCCGACGCCGCCGGCATTGTCGCAACCCTGTTCGCGCTGGGTCAGCTCGCGGCCGAGGCCGCCGACACGGACGCCGGCGATGCCCTGATCGACCGCTATCACTTCCTGCGCGGCTTCGCAGCCAGCCACGCCGAGGCGGCCGCGATCTACCGGGCTATTGACTGATGAGGGGCGGCCCCGGCTTCGGCCGGGGCTTCCAGGAGGCGACCATGACCAGGAACAACGCTCCCCAGGCACCGACGAACAGCTACGCGACGGACGGCAAGTGCCACAACGCCGAGCCGGGCACCTACGGCCACGAATGCGGCAAGCCGGCCGCATGGATCGGCACGAACCACAAGGGGTTCAGCTCGGGATTCTGCGACGACTGCAAGCGCCACGGCTACGAAGCCCGCGACGTGATCGCGTGGCGGCGTGCTGACACTTGAGGGGCCGGCCGATGGCGAAGAAACGCAAGACGCCGGCCCAGCCGGGCCAGGACTGGAACGCGCCGGCGGCCGAGCTGCTGGCCGAGCTGCCCACCGACCGCGACGAGCTGCTGGCCGCCGCCGTGGCGGCCGTGGTGGAGATCGACGCGGCGATCATGCGCGGTGACGGTGCGGCCGCCGAGGCGGCCAGCGACCGATACGAGGCCGTCATCTGGAAGATGAACGGCGGAACGCACGTGGGCAGCATGGCCGACCACGACGCGCCCGGCCAGGTCATCGAGCGCCATTGCGCGGCGGTGCCTGGCGACGTGCCCTTGTGGGGCCAGCGCGGCCAGTTCCTGGTCGCGGATGGCGACATGCGCGCCCTGGTGGAGTACGAGGCCGGCTACGGCGGGCCGCTGGGTGCCCACTTCCAGTTCCACGTCATCGACCTGGACAGGCCGTTTATCTCCGAAACGGGCTACCGCTCGCACTTCGACACGGCGCAGGGCTGCATGACGGTGGACGAGGTTGCGCGCGGCATCCTGGCTGCGCAGCGAGCCGAGAAGAAGCGCCCGGTGATGGTCGAGGCCAGCTACCGCGACCGCCTGGCCGATGCTCCCCTGCCCGCTTGGCTGGCCGGCTTGGAGCCGCCGGCGCGGCGCGCACCGGCGACCGTCCTGGTGCCGCCGGGGTTCGTCCTGGTCGATGTGGTGCTGCCCTCGCATCGGGCCTTCATCGCCAGGCGCTGGGCGGCCGAGGCCGCGACCAGGATCAAGGCGGCCAGGGCCGCCGGGTTGGACGCCAAGGGAAAAATCACCGGCGCAGGCCCGGAGCGAGATCCCGCATCGCCAGAAACGACGATGACCTGCAGCATCGTCAAAGCCGACGATGCCGAGCCGGGCGAGGGCGGGCCTGTATCGCCGGAAACAACGATGCCGCGAGCGAGCGCGGCAACCTGCAGCATCGCCAGGAATGGCGATGGAGGCCCGGCCGACCTGGTGGAGTTCAAGCCCGGCCAGCGGTGCGAGATCGTGAGCAATGGAATGGACGCCCCCACCCGCTGTTGCGCGAACCTGCCAAAGTGGTGGTGTCACCAACCACCTGAACTGAAAGGGCGTCACCATGAAGATCACGACAGTTGGCATCGACCTGGCCAAGAACGTGTTTCAGGTCCACGGCATCGACGAGCACGGCAAGGCGGTCTTGAAGAAGCAGCTGCGGCGCGACCAGATGGCAGCCTTCTTCGTCAACCTGCCGCCGTGCCTGATCGGCATGGAAGCCTGCGGCAGCGCTCACCACTGGGGCCGCAAGCTGGCAAGCATGGGCCACACGGTACGGCTAATGGCACCGCAGTTCGTCAAGCCCTACGTCAAGACGAACAAGAACGACGCGGCCGACGCAGAGGCGATATGCGAAGCAGTCGGGCGGCCAAACATGCGCTTCGTCCCGGTGAAGAACATTGAACAGCAGGCGGTGCTTGCACTGCACCGTGTTCGGCAAGGGTTTGTGCGCGCACGCACAGCGCAGGCCAACCAGATCCGCGGGTTGCTCGGCGAGTTCGGCCTCATCGTGCCGCAGGGTATTGGCCACATTACCACACGCGTCCCTGAGCTGGTCGAAGACGGTGTCAACGAGCTGCCCGGCGCGTTTCGCCTGCTCATCGCGCGGCTGCTCGATCACCTTAAGGAGCTTGATCGCCAGGTACAGGAGCTCGAAGACAAGATCCAGGCATGGCACCGAAGCAGCGAGCTCAGCCGCAATCTGGCCATGGTTCCGGGCATCGGCCCCATCACCGCCAGCGCATTGGTCGCCTCGATTGGCGATGCCAGGAACTTTGACAACGGTCGTCAGGTCGCTGCCTGGCTCGGCTTGGTCCCACGGCAGCACTCCTCAGGTGGGAAGTCCAACCTGCTCGGCATGAGCAAGCGAGGCGATACCTACCTGCGAACGCTGCTGATCCATGGCGCGCGGTCGGTCATCTACCGCATAAGCCAGCGGCCCGATACCTGCAGCTGGATTGGTGCGGTCGTCACGCGGCGCAACAAAAACGTGGCCGCGGTGGCGCTGGCCAACAAGAACGCCCGGATCGTTTGGGCGCTGTTGGCGCATGACCGGCAGTTCGACCCCGGGTTTGCACGCAGTACAGCGACAGCCTGAACCGAGCCATTTGCCGAACGCGGCAACGTCAGGGAGAACAAACCACCGATTGCTCAGGCGATCATGAAGTGATGGCAAGACAGGTCAGACCGTGGTTGGCAAAGCCCGAACTGGACGAGGCACCCAGAGTGCGTGTGAGCGATCGAGGCGTCAACCAGCGAATCCCATCAGGGACAGTGGCCCCAAAGGCTGCAACCAAAGTCCGGATATACGGGTGCAATCTTTACCTTCGAGCTGTCGCGAATTGAGAACCTGGCATAGGGGGCGTCCATATACGTCCATCACCCGGTTTTCGACCGCTACATCGGCAAGCGCATCATCATCGTGAAGGTGCATCCCGACACCCGCCAGGTGTGGGCGCACGACGACAGGCCGGTAACGTACAAGACCAATCGCGCAGGCCGGCGCGTGGTCGATTCAGACCCGAGCTGCATCCAGTCGATCTACGGCTTCGACCAGTTGCGGCTTATCACTTGACCAGGAGAACGAACGAATGACGAACGACGCCAATATCCGGCTGGAGTGCTTGAAGCCGGCCGAACGCTGGGCGCAACCGACCGGCGAGGAAGTCCGAGAGGTGCTGCGCCTGGCCGGGTTCAGCGGCAGCAAGGCCGCGAAGGCGCTGGGGCTGGGCGCGAAGGGCGACCGCACGATCCGCCGCTGGATCGGCGAGGACACCCCGATTCCCTATGCGGCATGGGCGATCCTGTGCGACCAGGCCGGGCTGGGCGTGATCTGGAAAGAGGATTGACGCCAAGGGAAAGGTTTTAGCGGCTAAAGTTTAGCCTTCGGATTCCGGTAAAGCGAAAAAAGTTTAGCTAAAGTGCTTGACAGGTTAGGGCATTTTGCCCTAATATAGCACTTGAAGGCCGGGCACATTGCCCAGGTCAACTACCGGAGAAAGTCCGATGAGCGACAACAAGATTATGCCCTGGATTGACGAGCTGGAGGGCGCGGCAGCGACCGACTTCCCGGCCCGCCGTGACGAGATCGCGGCCATGATGGCCGAGGCGGCCGAGCTGGTGTGCAAAGCCGAGGAACTGCGCGGCAAGGCGTACTTCGCCGGATGCTCCCTGGAGGGGCAGGCCAAGGGCCATTGGTCGATGGAAGCCGTCGAGCAGGCCAAGCGCCGGGCCGGCTGGTAAGAGCACATGGCCCGGTCGGCAACGGCCGGGCCTATCGAGGACGCCAAGAAGGAGTATTGCGTGAGCCGAGGCAAGATCAAGGGCGGCCCCAGGTGGAGGAACGCCCCGGAGTGATCCGGGGCGCTTGGCCTGGTGCTGGCACACCGTAACCATGCTTCCGAGTGGGAGCACCCAGCATTCAACACGTAAGCGCGTGGAGGGTCAAGCTATGTCCAACATCATCAAGTTCCCCAAGGAGATCGAGCAGCCCGCCGCGCCCGCGCCGGTGGAGCCTGCCGCCGCGTCTGCTGCCCCCAACAAGGCCCCCGGTGCTGGCCTGCTGGCCGGCCTGGTCAAGTTCGTATGGGTGGCGACCGTGCTGGTCTGGCCGATCCTCAAGTGGGTGCTGTCGATTGCCACCTTCTTCCAGTTCGTGCGGATGCTCTACCACTGGAACACGCCTGGCGTGTATGCCGGTTGGTCGTTCCTGGCGTACTTCGCGGTGCTGACCGCGATCACCTACTTCGTTTCGATCTACAAGCCGAAGGGGCTTTGACATGAAAAAACAGACCCTACCCTACCCGCCGGGATTCGTGGAGCCGAACACCGGCCGGGTGGCCGTCCTGGTGCGCGAGTACGCGGCCAGCGACTTGAACGGCGATGCGCCGGCCTATTGGTACAGCGCGCAATCCGAGGAATGGGGCCTTGACCCCTGGCGACTGGTGGAAGGCGTCGATCCGCACACCGCCGGCGGTCAGTTCGACGTGTGCTTTGCCAACGGTTCGAGCCGCACGGTCGGCCCGCTGATGACGTTCTTCATGAGTGCCGCTGACGCGGCCAGGTTGAACGCCAAGAAAGAAGATCACGCGCCCATTTTTAGCCGCTAAAACGCTTGACGCGGGCGGCGAGTTTAGCTAAACTTCTGCACATGGTCGGCGGCTGGCACCGCCTTTTGTTCAACAACCGGGTGTGGAGTTTATATGGGTGTTCTCCATGAAGAAACGGCTAACCGAAGCCCAATTCCAGGCGGCGATCAAGGGCCTGGAGATCGGGCAACAGACCATCGACATAGCGCGCGGCGTGCTGGTCGATGGAAGGCCCCAGGCCGAGTTTGTGGCCTCGCTGGGGCTGACCAAGGGGGCGGTATCGCAAGCGGTCAGCCGCGTGTGGGCAGTGGCGGGGGAAGTGCTCCCGCAGGGCTTCGAGCGGGTGACGGCGGTACTGCCGGAGCATCAAGCGTTCATCGTCAAGCGTTGGGAAGCCGACGCCAAGGGAAAGAGGAAACAGGAACCCAACTCATGAAAACACTGGTCACGGCAATTCAGAAAGG
>DAOPUP010000024.1:0-13727 GCA_035350655.1 Acidovorax sp.
GGGTGGCGTCCACCCGAGGCGGGCGCGTCGGCTTCTTGCGCCGTGACGGTGCCCGTGGCGCCAGGCGCGCCATGCCTTGCGCTCAGGTCGGTGTCCAGGTGGGCGTAGATGGCGCCGGGGATATGCGCATCGGCATATTGCTGCGCACCCGCAGCGGGCTGGGTGAGGTCAAAACTGCAGTCAAACACCCTCAGCGGCGCACCGCTGGCGATCAGGGATTGCAGGTCGGCGGCGGATACCAGGGTGGTGTAGGTCATGGGCTGTGGGGTGCGCGCAGGCACCAGGTCAAACGGACGGCCCCCATTGTGTCAATGTTCCTCGGCCGGTGCGCCGGGCGCGGCGCGGGTGCGCAGCACGGTGGCCACGATGCCGCTGCCCACGATCAGCACCATGCCGAGCCAGCCCATGGGCGAAATCTGGTCGCCAAACAGCGCCACGCTATAGATGGCCGCAAACACAATGCCCGAATACTGCAGGTTGGCCACCACCAGGGTGCCCCGCTGGGTTTTGGCGCTGGCGTAGGCGCGGGTCATGCACAGCTGTCCGGCAGCAGCCAGCACCCCGATGGGCAGCAGCCACAGGGCGGGCCAGCCCGGCCAGGGCGAGGTGCCGGTCAGCAGCAGGGCCAGGCCACCGGCCACGGCCGAGCCCACCGCAAAATAAAACACCGTGCGCGACTCGGGCTCGCCCAGCCGCGACAGGGCCACCACCTGCATGTAGGCAAAGGCCGAGGTCATGCCCGACATGAGCCCGATCAGTCCGGCAAAGGCCTGGTTCTGGTCGAGGCTGGGGCGCAGCATCAGCACCACGCCGACAAAGCCAGCCAGCACCGTCAGCACCAGCGGGCCCTGGAACTGCGGCCGGGGCGACGCGGCCGAGGGACGCCAGGCCAGCAGCGCGCCCCCCACCAGAAATGCGGCAATCCACACGCTGCTCATGTAGTTGAGCGTCATGGCCGTGGCCAGGGGCAGATGGGCTATGGCGTAGAACCAGGCGCCCAGGGATGACACGCCGATCAGGCTGCGCCAGGCGTGCATGCCAGGGTAGCGCGTGGCCAGCGTCACGCGCTGGGAGCGCACCAGCACCCACACAATCACGATGCCGACCAGCCCGCGATAGCAGACCAGTTCGGCCGCGTTGAAATGGGCCGACGCGATCTTGACGCACACGCCCATGCTGGCAAAAAGGAACGCGGCCAGCACCATCCAGAGGGCTTGCATGGGAGAAAGTGGTTAGAAAGTAAAAAAAGCTGCCAGCGCTTGGGTCGCAAGCAGTGGCAGCTATTGTAATGAGAGCGTCTGGGCGCTGTCGGGTGGATTGGGGCGCTTTGGGCGCCGTGTTCAGGCCTTTGGCGCCGTCTCGCCCATGGCCGCACGGTACCACTCGTGAAAGTGCTGCATGCCGTCTTCCATGGGGCTTTGGTACGGGCCCACTTCGTTGTCGCCACGCGCGAGCAGGGCCTTGCGGCCGGCGTCCATGCGCTCGCCGATCTCGTCGTCCTCGATGCAGGTTTCCATGTAGGCGGCCTTTTGCGCCTCGACGAATTCGCGCTCGAACGCCGCAATTTCTTCGGGGTAGTAGAACTCCACCATGTTCAGCGTTTGGGTCGGGCTGATGGGGTGCAGCGTGGACACGGTGAGCACATGCGGGTACCACTCGATCATGATGTGCGGGTACAGCGTGAGCCAGATCGCGCCATGCTTGGGCGGCTTGCCGCCCCGGTAGGCCAGCAGCGCCTCGTGCCAGCGCTCGTACACGGGACTGCCGGCCTTGCCCAGGCGGTTGGCCACACCCACGGTCTGCACCGAGTAGTTCTTGCCGAACTCCCAGCGCAGGTCATCGCAGGTGACGAAGCTGCCCAGGCCCGGGTGGAAGGGGCCGACGTGGTAGTCCTCCAGATAGACCTCGATGAAGGTCTTCCAGTTGTAGTTGCACTCGTGCAGCTCCACGTGGTCCAGCACATAGCCCTCGAAGTCGAGGTCGGTGCGCGGGCCCATCTGGGCCAGGTCGGCGGCCACGTCGTAGCCGTTGTCCTCGAACAGCAAGCCGTTCCACTCGCGCAGCGGGTAGTTGTTGAGGTTCAGGCAGGGGTCGTGCGCGAAATGTGGCGCGCCCAGCAGCTCGCCCTTGGGGTTGTAAGTCCAGCGGTGCAGCGGGCACACGATGTTGCCGCCCGCACTGCCTTTTTGCTGGGTGTTCAGTGAGCCGCGGCCCTTGAGCATGACGGCCTGGCGGTGGCGGCAGACATTGGAGACCAGCTCCAGGCCGCCCTGGGCATTGCGCACCAGCGCACGCCCCTCGCCTTCCTGGGGCAGGGCGTGGTAGTCGCCCGCGTTGGGCACGGAAAGCTGGTGCCCCACATAGCGGGGCCCGCGCTGGAAGATGGTTGCCAATTCGCGCTGGAACAGCGCATCGTCAAAGTAGCTTGAAACTGGTAGTTGGCTTGCGGCCTGCTGCAGTCGAAGACTTAAATCAGACATGGGTGACCTGACCTAAAGACTCCCCACAGGGAGGTGCGCCCGGGCGCATCTGGAAAAAAGAAACCGGCTAGGGAGCTAGCCGGCTTGAAGGGAAAGGGATTATAGCCGGTGGGGTTATTTCCGCACCTCCCCTACGTGTATTGTCCATGACGCCTTGCCACAAGGCACGTGCGGGGCTCGGCTGTTGCGGCATCCCTCGCGCCCGGGGTGCACAGGCGCTCTGCAGGCGGCTGGCTGCCTCGCTGCAGGCGGTGCGCCTAAAATCACCGGTTTCACCTGCGCGCTTGCGTCCTCCTGCCCATGCCCAAGGCCTCTGCCTCCACCGCCCCACCCGCCGAACCCGCCAGCTATGAAGCGGCACTGGAAGAGCTGGAGCAACTTGTGGGCCGTATCGAGTCGGGCCAGCTGCCGCTGGACCAGATGTTGACTGGCTACCAGCGCGGGGCCACGTTGCTGGCGTTTTGCCGCCAGCGGCTCGAGGCCGTGCAGGACCAGATCCAAGTGCTCGACGAAGGCACACTGCAGCCATGGACGCAAGAATGACTGCGGTGCAGACTGCCCCTGCGGCCTTGGATCTGGCCGGCTGGAGCCGCCATCACCTCGATCGGGTCGAGCAGGCCCTGGGCCGCTGGGTGGGTCATGGCGCCCCGGCGGGCCTGGGCGAGGCCATGCGCTACGCAGTGCTCGACGGCGGCAAGCGCCTGCGGCCGCTGCTGGTGCTGGCGGCCTTCGAAGCCGTGCACAGCGGTGCGGGCGCGGTGGGTCGTGTGGCAACGTGGGGTGCCGCAGAGGCGCCACGGCGCGCCGGGATGGATGAAGCGGCCCTGCGCGCCGGGATGGATGACGCAGCGCTGCGCGCCGCTTGTGCCGTCGAGCTGATCCATGCCTACTCGCTCGTGCATGACGACATGCCTTGCATGGACAACGATGTGCTGCGCCGCGGCAAGCCCACGGTGCATGTGCAGTTTGGCGAGGCGCAGGCCCTGCTGGCGGGCGACGCCTTGCAGGCGTTTGCCTTCGAATTGCTGACACCCGAAGACGAGCGCATACCCGCTGCCGTGCAGGCCACGCTGTGCCGCCAGCTGGCGCGCGCCGCCGGATCGGCGGGCATGGCGGGTGGACAGGCGATCGATCTGGCCAGCGTGGGGCGGGCGCTGACGCAGGACCAGTTGCGCCACATGCACCGCCTCAAGACCGGGGCGCTGCTGCAGGTCAGCGTGATGATGGGCGCGGCCTGCGGCGTGGCCAGTGCCGCAGCGCACAAGGCGTTGGCGGATTACGGTGCGGCGCTGGGGCTGGCGTTTCAGGTGGTGGACGATATCCTGGATGTCGTGGCCGATTCAGCAACGCTGGGCAAGACCGCCGGCAAGGATGCCGCCAGCGACAAGCCCACCTATGTCTCGCTGCTCGGGCTGGCCCCCGCGCAGGCCCATGCGCAAGAGCTGCTGGCGCAGGCGCAGGCCGCGCTGGCGGCTTCGGGCTTGGCCGACACGCGCGCACTGGCGGCGCTGGCCGATATGGTGGTGAACCGATCGTATTGAAGCCGGTTCTGCTCCCATGCCGATCCTTTGAATGTCAAATTGGCCTCTGGCGCCTGTGAATAAAGCGCTGCAAGCTATCAAAAAATAGTCAATGTCCATGACATCCTTCCCCCTGCTGCAGACCATCAACGACCCTGCGGACGTGCGCCGTCTGTCGCGCGCCGATCTCAAACAACTCGCCAGCGAACTGCGAGCATTCGTGATCCAGAGCGTGTCCCAGACGGGCGGGCACCTGAGCTCCAACCTGGGTACCGTGGAGCTCACCGTGGCGCTGCACCATGTGTTCCACACGCCCGAAGACCGGCTGGTGTGGGATGTGGGCCACCAGACCTATCCGCACAAGATCCTGACCGGCCGACGCGAGCGCATGCACACGCTGCGCCAGCTGGGCGGCATCTCGGGCTTTCCGCAGCGCGCCGAAAGTGTCTATGACACCTTTGGCACGGCGCATTCGAGCACCAGCATCTCTGCGGCGCTGGGCATGGCGCTGGCTGCGCAGCGCAAGGGCGAACACCGCCATGCCGTGGCCATCATCGGCGACGGCGCCATGACCGCCGGCATGGCTTTCGAGGCCTTGAACAATGCCGGTGTGGCCGATGCCAACCTGCTTGTCATCCTCAATGACAACGACATGAGCATCAGCCCGCCCGTGGGCGCGCTCAACCGCTACCTGGCCCAGCTCATGAGCGGCCAGTTTTATGCCAAGGCCAAGAATGTCGGCAAGAACGTGCTCAAGAACGCTCCGCCGCTGCTGGAGCTGGCCAAGCGCCTGGAGCAGCAGGCCAAGGGCATGGTGGTGCCGGCCACCTTGTTCGAAAAATTCGGCTTCAACTACATCGGGCCCATCGACGGGCACGACCTCGATTCGCTGATCCCCACGCTGGAAAACATCAAGGGCCTGAAAGGCCCGCAGTTCCTGCATGTGGTCACCAAAAAGGGTCAGGGATACAAACTGGCCGAGGCCGATCCCGTGTCCTACCATGGTCCGGGCAAGTTCGACCCGGCTGTGGGCCTGGTCAAGAGTACGGCCTTACCCAAGCAGACCTTCACGCAGGTGTTCGGTCAGTGGCTGTGCGACATGGCGGCGCAGGACGACCGGCTCGTGGGCATCACCCCGGCCATGCGCGAGGGTTCGGGCATGGTCGAGTTCGAAAAGCGCTTTCCCGACCGCTACTACGACGTGGGCATCGCCGAGCAGCATGCCATCACCTTTGCTGCGGGCATGGCCTGCGAGGGCGTCAAGCCCGTGGTGGCGATCTACTCCACTTTTTTGCAGCGCGGCTATGACCAGATGATCCACGACGTGGCGCTGCAGAACCTGCCGGTGGTGTTTGCGCTGGACCGTGCCGGCCTGGTCGGGGCCGATGGCGCCACCCATGCGGGGGCCTATGACATCCCGTTTGTGCGCTGCATTCCCCACATGAGCATGGCCTGCCCGGCCGACGAGCGCGAATGCCGCCAGCTGCTGAGCACCGCGTTTGCTCAGGACCATCCCGTTGCCGTGCGCTACCCGCGCGGCAGCGGTGCAGGCGTGGCGCCCCTGGCCGGGCTCGAAGGCCTGCCATTCGGCAAGGGTGAGATCCGCCGCGAGCGCAAGGGCGAGAAGGTCGATGCGCTGGCACCGCGCATTGCCATCCTGGCCTTTGGCACCCTGCTGTACCCCGCGTTGCAGGCTGCCGAGGCACTCGACGCCACGGTGGTCAACATGCGCTGGGCCAAGCCGCTCGACCAGGAGCTGCTGCTCGAAGTGGCGGCGCGCCATGATGCACTTGTGACGCTGGAAGAGGGCGCCATCATGGGCGGCGCGGGCAGTGCCGTGCTGGAGGCGCTGGCCGCCGCCCAGGTGGTGCTGCCCGTTTTGCAACTGGGGCTGCCCGACCTGTTCATCGAGCATGGCGACCCGGCCAAGCTGCTGGCGCTGCAGGGGCTGGACGCCAGCGGGATCGAACGCTCCATTCGCGTGCGTTTCAGCCCGGGCTGATCTGCACGGCGTGGCTTTGCACCGTCTCTGGATTCAGGCCCCATGAACCGTCGTTCCGCCGTTCGCCATGCCGGCATCGCAGCGGTGCTGGCGACGGGCCTGGCCCCTGCTGTGCATGCCCAGGCCGCTGTGCGCTGGCGCCTGGTTTCGAGCTTTCCCCCGTCGCTGGACACCATTTACGGTGGCGCCGGGGTGTTTTCCAAAGCCGTCAAGGCCCTGTCGGGGGGGCGGTTTGAGGTCCAGGTGCATGGCGCGGGCGAGCTTGTGCCAGCGTTCGGGGTGCTCGATGCGGTGCAAGGCGGCACCGTGGAAATGGCCCACACGGCGCCCTATTACTTCTATGGCAGAAATCAGGCGTTTGCTCTGGGATCGGCCATACCGTTCGGTTTCAATGCGCGGCAGATGAATGCGTGGATGCTGCACGGCAATGGGCGGCGGCTGATGGACGATTTTTACGCCGGCTATAACCTGGTCAGCTTTGCCGCTGGCAATACGGGCACGCAGATGGGGGGCTGGTACCTCAAGGAGATCCGTGGCGTCTCCGATCTCAAGGGTATGCGGATGCGCCTGGGTGGGGGGCTGGTGGGCGAGGTCATGGCCCGCCTGGGCGCGGTACCGGTCGACATGCCGGGCGGCGAAATTTACCAGGCCTTGCAGCAGCGCAGCATCGACGCGGCGGAATGGGTGGGCCCTTACGACGACCAGAAACTGGGGTTCCACAAGGTCGCGCCGTTCTACTACTACCCCGGTTGGTGGGAAGGTGGTCTGGAGCTGGACTTCTTCGTCCACCGCAAGGCCTACGATGCGCTTCCGGCCGAATACAAGGCCATCGTCAATGCAGCCTCCTCCCTGGCCCATGCCGACATGCTGGCCAAGTACGACGCCTTGAATCCCCATGCCCTCAAGCAACTGGTCATGGCCAAGACGCGGGTGCTGCCATTTCCCACGCCTGTGCTGGAGGCGGCGTTCCGGGCGGCCATGGACGTCTTTGCGCACAACGACTCGCGCAGCCCCGAGTGGCGCAAGATCTATGCAGACATGCGCAATTTCCAGCGCGATCAGATTTTCTGGTTCCGCTTTGCCGAGGCGCGCTTTGACAGTTTCATGTCGACCCAGCGGGTATGAGCAGCAAGGCCGCGATGCTTGCAAAAGCCTGAAGCCTTGTGCCGCTGGCTGTCCCTGCGGGGGAAAACCCGTAAAAACCGGGGGGGGCATGTTCTTACAATGGGTTCGGGCAGTTAACCCCCCGGGGGCAGTGCATCCTACCTGCCCATCGAGTTTTGCAAACAATACTTCGGAGAGAATCCCATGGATCGTCGCTCACTTATCAAGCACACGGGCATTGCCGGCGTGCTGGCTGCCGGCGTTGCGCCTGCTGTACATGCCCAGGCCGCGGTGCGCTGGCGTCTGGCTTCCAGCTTCCCCAAATCGCTGGACACCATTTTTGGTAGCGCCGAATTGCTGTCCAAGAACGTGAAGGCCATGTCGGGCGGCAAGTTCGAAATTTCCGTGCATCCCGCCGGTGAACTGATGCCCGCTTTCGGCGTGGTCGATGCGCTGCAATCCGACACCATCGACATGGCCCAGTCGGCAGCCTACTACTTCACCGGCAAGGACCCCGTCTTTGCGTTCAGCTGCGCTGTGCCTTTCGGTCTGACGGCGCGCCAGACCACGTCCTGGAAGCGGTACGGCAACGGCGGCAAGCTGCTGGATGCCTTCTTCGCGAAGTACAACTTCCACACCGCCAGCGCCGGCAACACCGGCACGCAGATGGGCGGCTGGTACCGCAAGGAAATCAAGACCGTTGCCGATCTCAAGGGCCTGAAGATGCGCATGGGTGGCGGTGTATTCGGCGAGGCCATGGCCAAGCTGGGCGTGGTGTCGCAGAACATGCCTGCCGGTGATGTGTACCAGGCGCTGGAAAAGGGCACGCTCGATGCGGCCGAGTTCGTCGGCCCATACGACGACGCGAAACTGGGCTTCAACAAGGTCGCGCCCTATTATTACTACCCCGGCTGGTGGGAAGGTGGCGCAGACCTGGAGTTCTTTGTCAACAACAAGAAGTTTGCGGCCCTGTCGGAAGAAAACAAGGCCATCCTGAAGGCCGCCATGACGGCGTCTGCCACCGACATGACCGCCAAGTACGACGCCTACAACCCGATTGCATTGAAGAAGCTCGTGGCAGAAAAAACCAAGCTGACTGCCTTCCCCAAGGCTGTCATTGACGCCGGTTTCAAGGCCTGCATGGAGGTGTATGCCGAGCACAATGCCAAGTCGCCCGAGTTCAAGAAGATCTATGAAGACATGCGTGCCTTCCAGCGTGACCAGATCCTGTGGAACCGCTTCTCCGAGTACCCGTACAACCAGTACATGAACGGCGTCAAGATCTGACGCTCCGTTGCTGTGGACGGCCCGCTGGGGCCGTCAAACACCTGCCAAGCCGCGCATGTCGCGGCTTTTTCTTTGGTGTGGCAGTGCGTGACATGCTATGAAAAATGGCCCCGCAGGGCCTTTTGGAGACGGCGTGGAATTCGCCTGTCGCCGGCCCGCGGGGCTGGCGAATGTGTGCCGATCGTCAGTTCGCCGGCTTCTTCAATGCGTCTTCCATTGCCTTCAGCGGATCGTCGGCTGGCGCTGCTTCAGATGGCGGCGTTGCCGTGGCATCGGGCGCGGGAGTCTCGGCATCTGGAGCAGCCTTTTCGCCGCTACCCAACGGTTCTTCGCCGTAGGGCTCGCTTTCGGCGGGGCCACCCAGCGTGCCACGCATCTGATCGCCGATGCTTTCCATGTTGTATTCGACCTTGGCATCCAGCGCGCCCGTGACGATGCTGGGGAAGGCAATCAGCACGCCCACCATGGTCAGCTGGATCAGCAGGAACGGTATGGCGCCACGGTAGATCTGCATCGTGGTGACGGGCTGCATGGTCTTGCGCGTGACGCGGTCGATGTAGGGCTTGTCGGGTGCGACCGAACGCAGGAAGAACAGTGCAAAGCCGAATGGGGGATGCATGAACGAGGTCTGCATGTTCACGGCCAGCAGCACCCCAAACCAGATCAGGTCGATGCCCAGCTTGTCGGCCACGGGCGCCAGCAGGGGCACCACGATGAACGACAGTTCGAAGTAGTCGAGGAAGAACGCCAGGAAGAACACCATCACGTTCACGGCGATCAGGAAGCCGACCTGGCCGCCGGGCAGGGTGGTGAGCAGGTGCTCCACCCAGATGGGGCCATCCGCAGCCTGGAACACCAGGCTGAACATCGTGGCGCCGATCAGGATGAACATCACGAAGCTCGACAGCTTGGTGGTCGAGGCGAGTGCCTGATTGAGCAGCTTCATATCCAGGCGCTTGCGGCTCCAGCCCATGATCAGTGCGCCCATGGCGCCCATGGCGCCGCCTTCGGTGGGGGTGGCGATGCCCAAGAAGATCGTGCCCAGCACCAGGAAGATCAGCAGCAGCGGCGGGATCAGCACAAACGTCACACGCTCTGCCAGGCGCGAGAGCAGACCCAGCTTGAAGCCCTTGTTGAGCAGGGCAATGACCAGCGCCACCGCCGTGCCCCCGCACATGGCGACCACGACCTTTTCGTCGGTGGCCACGGACGTGACCAGTTCGCCTTGCCACCAGGTGTGCACATCGGCCATGTGGCGCGCCAGGAAGATCGACACCGTGGCCGACAGCGCGGCCAGAACGGTCAGCGAGGTGTAGCCGCCGCTGCCATTGGCTTCACGGTAGGTGCGTGCTTCAGGCGGCAGTGCAGGCACCTGGTGGGGCTTGAACACCGCCAGAAACATCACATACGCCACGTACATGCCCATCAGCATGAAGCCGGGGATGAACGCGCCCTTGTACATGTCGCCCACGCTCTTGCCCAGCTGGTCGGCCATCAGGATCAGCACCAGCGAGGGCGGGATGATCTGGGCCAGCGTGCCAGAAGCCGCAATCACGCCGCTGGTCAGGCGCCGGTCGTAGCCGTAGCGCAGCATGATGGGCAGCGAGATCAGGCCCATGGAGATCACCGATGCCGCCACCACGCCCGTGGTGGCCGCTAGCAGGGCGCCCACAAAGATCACGGCCAGCGCCAGTCCGCCGCGCATGGGGCCAAAGACCTGGCCCACGGTATCGAGCAGGTCCTCGGCCATGCCGCTGCGCTCAAGGATCAGGCCCATGAGTGTGAAGAAGGGCACGGCCAGCAAGGTGTCATTGGCCATGATGCCAATCAGGCGCTGGGGCAGCCAGGCCAGCACCGAACTGGGAAAGATGCCCATCTCGATACCGACAAACCCGAAGAACAGGCCGCAGGCGCCGAGGCTGAATGCCACCGGGAAGCCCAGCAGCAGGAACATGATCAGCCCCGCAAACATGAAGGGGGCGAAATTGGTCGCGAAGAATTCCATGATGACGATGCTCCGTGGGCTCAGCGTGCGGACGTGGCGGGTGGGGTGGTGCCCGCAGCGGCAGCAGCGGCTTCCTGTTGCTGGCGCAGGATCTCGACCAGCTCTTCTTCGGCCGACTTGTCGACGAAGCGGCCCATGGGGTCGGGCCCCTGGCCGCGCAAGAAGGCGATGCGTTTGATCAATTCGGACCAGCCTTGCAGCATCAGCAGGCTGAAGCCCACCGGCAGGGCCACCCACACGGGCCAGCGGATCAGGCCTCCGGGGTTGCCCGACATTTCTCCGGTCTGGTAGTTCTGGATGACCAGCGGCACGCTCAGGTACAGCACCACAAGGCAGATCGGAGTGAGAAAGAGTGCAAAGCCCACAATGTCAATCCAGACCTGCACGCGCTTGGGTAGCCGGCTGTTGACCACGTCAATGCGCACATGCTCGCGGTGCAGCAGCGTGAACCCGGCAGCTACCAGAAACGACCAGGCAAACAGGTACCACTGCGCTTCCAGGAACGCATTGGAGCTGACCCCGAAAATCTTGCGTACCAGCGCGTTAATGGCGCTCACCGCCGTGGCCGCGAAAATCAACCAGATGACGTACTTGCCGACAAAGGCGTTCAGTGCGTCTATGGCGCGTGAGAGTTTGAGTAAGGCCTGCATGGGCGTCTCCAGTCAGAAAGCGGTGCGTGCGATAGGTTCTTCCGGGCGCCGGCAGGCGCACGGAAACGGCCATTGATGACAATCGATCAATTCTACGGACCACTGTAGGCGCAGGCTGACAGCAGCGTGACGGTGTTATCCCTCAGCGATGACTTACTTCGCCGCTAGCAAAAGCGTAGCGATCAGGGCTTCTTCGGAGGTGCCGAAATTCGCTTTTGGCGTGCGAATCGCCACCAGGGCAGCACGGTGCTCATGGCCAGCACCTCGCCGCAGTGCCATGCTGTGTAGCCCGGCAGTGCCTGCATCTGTGTGAGCCACTCAGGTGTTTGCAGCAAGGTGCGTAAGGCCTGTGTGGCGGGTTGGTCGAGGCTGTCTTTGAGGCAGGCCAAGTGGTAGCGCTCGTGGACCAGGGGTACAAAATCGAGGCCGCGTGCCTTTGCCGCCATCTCGATACCCATGCCCACGTCGGCCGAGCCGGCCGCCACGGCCTGTGCAATGGCCGTGTGCGATGGTTCGTTGAGGGTGTAACCCTGCAGGGACTGGGCATCCAGGCCCGCCTGCGCCAGCAGGTCATCGAGCAGCACGCGCGTGCCGCTGCCCAGCGGCCGGTTCATGAAGCGGGCCCCGGTGCGGGCCACATCCGCCAGGCTTTTCAGGCCCAGCGGATTGCCGGCTGCCACGATGAGACCCTGTGTACGCCGGGCAAAGCCGATGATCTTGTGCAGCCCGGGCTGGAGCAGGGGCTTGTAGGTGCGCGCGGTCAGCGAGTCGGCGGCGGGCTGCTCCACGGTGTGAAAGCCCGCCAGGGTGCAGCGTCCCTCGTTCAGGGCGCGGATCGCGTCCACGCTGCCGGTGAACCGGATGTCCAGATGCACTGCCCCGCTTTCACCTGGCATGGCGGCATGCGCGCGCAGCGCGCCCAGGGCATCGTCGTGGCTGGCATACATGGTGAGCACATGGGTGCTGTCGTCAAACGCCACGGCAAAGGCGCGCTCCAGATCGGCGTGCAGTGCGGCGATCTGCGGGGCCAGGCGCGCCTGGGCCTGGCGCTCGGCCCACAGCAGCTTGGTGCCGAACTCGCTCAACTGCGCCGACTGGCCCTTGCCCCAGGTAACGAGCTCGCCGCCGAGCTGGTCTTCCCAGCGCTTGAGGGCGCCCCACACATGGCGATAGGACAGCCCCAGCGCGCGCGCAGCGGCCGAGATGGAGCCCTGCTGCGCCACCGCCTGCAGCATCTCGGGCAGCGGGTTGCGGATCAGCGCGTCGCCAGCATCGCGGCTGAGCGTGTAGTGAAGTTGGACCCTATGCACTGGTGTTCATATCGCTGGATATTGATTCGGTGCATACGATAGTCGAATCCATGTCCACTCTGTCTGAAAGCGTCCTCACGGCGCTGCACCTCACGGTTTCTGCCGACCCCCTGTTGTGGACCATTGTGGGCCGCTCTCTTTCCGTCAGCGGCACGGCCTGCCTGCTGGCTTGCGGTGCCGGCGTGGTGCTGGGCGCGTGGCTGGGCGTAGCGCGGTTCGCGGGCCGGGGCGCCGTGCTGGCCTGGCTCAACACCCTGCTGGCTGTGCCCTCGGTAGTGGTCGGGCTGGTGGTGTATCTGCTGCTGTCGCGCAGTGGCCCGTTGGGCGCCCTGGGCTGGCTTTTTTCCTTCAAGGCGATGGTCATTGCCCAGACCCTGCTGGTGCTTCCCGTGGTCACGGCCCTCACCTGTCAGCTGGTGGGCGATGTCGAGCGCGGCCATGGCGAGCAGTTGCAATCGCTTGGAGCCGGCCCCCTGCTGCGCAGTCTGTTGCTGGCCTGGGACGAGCGCTATGCCTTGCTGACCGTGCTGATTGCATCGTTCGGGCGCGCCATTTCCGAGGTGGGCGCCGTGATGATTGTGGGCGGCAACATTGATGGTTTCACGCGCGTGATGACCACCGCCATCGCCCTAGAAACCAGCAAGGGCGACCTGCCGCTGGCCCTGGCGCTGGGCCTGGTGCTGTTGGCTGTGGTGCTGGCGCTGAATGTGCTGATTGCCCTGCTGCGGCGCTGGCGCGAAGGGGTGGATGGCAGCTCGCAGGGCGCCCTGCCCGGAGTGCTGGCATGAGCGCTGCGCTGAACCGTTTTAAGCCAGCCCGTACCGCTGTACGTGGCAGGGAGGTTTCCCCATGAGCGCAGTGCCCGCCGGGAACGGCGCCGCGGCGTGGCCCGATGCGTTGAATGTGGCCCGGGCATCGACTGCCGCCGCCGACCATCCCCCCGTTTTCTTGCTGCGGGACGTGGGCGTGCGCTATGGCCGGGTGCAGGCCTTGCAGGGTGTGAATCTGTCGGTGGCCCCGGGGGAGCGCGTGGCGCTGATCGGCGCCAATGGCTGTGGCAAGAGCACGCTGCTGCGCGTGCTGCATGGGCTGGAACAACCCAGTAGCGGTCAGTTGCTGCAAGGCGGTGGTCGCCAGGCCATGCTGTTCCAGCGCCCGCACATGCTGCGCACCAGCGCCCGGCACAACGTGGCGCTGGGCCTGTGGCTCAAGGGCATGCGCTGGCGCGAGGCGCGGGCGCAAGCGTTGCTGGCGCTGCAGCGCGTGGGGCTGCAAGACATTGCCGGGCAGAACGCGCGCACGCTCTCGGGTGGCCAGCAGCAACGGGTGGCGCTGGCGCGGGCCTGGGCGCTGCGGCCCGATGTGCTGC
>DAOPUP010000025.1:0-13717 GCA_035350655.1 Acidovorax sp.
GCAAGAAGATCGCGCTGGTCTACCACGACAGCCCCTTCGGCAAGGAGCCCATCCCGCTGCTGCAGGAGCGCTCCAAGATGCACGGTTTCGAGCTGCAGATGCTGCCTGTGACCGCGCCCGGCGTCGAACAGAAAGCCACTTGGTTGCAGGTGCGCCAGAGCCGCCCAGACTACGTGTTGCTGTGGGGCTGGGGCGTGATGAACTCCACCGCCCTCAAGGAAGCGCAGGCCACAGGCTTTCCGCGCGACAAGCTCTATGGCGTGTGGTGGGCCGGCGCCGAGCCCGATGTGCGCGACGTGGGTGAAGGCGCCAAGGGCTACCACGCCCTGGCACTCAACGGCTACGGCACGCAGTCCAAGGTCATCCAGGACATCCTCAAGAACGTGCACGGCAAAGGCCAGGGCACGGGCCCCAAGGATGAAGTGGGCTCGGTGCTGTACACACGCGGCGTGATCATCCAGATGCTGGCCGTGGAGGCCGTGCGCCGCGCGCAGGAGCGTTTTGGCAAGGGCAAGGTCATGACCGGCGAGCAGGTACGCTGGGGCATGGAAAACCTGTCACTCGACCAGAAGAAGCTCGACGCACTGGGCTTCAAGGACCTGATGCGTCCTCTGTCCACCAGCTGCGCCGACCACATGGGCTCCACCTGGGCACGCGTGCACACCTGGGATGGCGGCAAATGGAACTTCTCATCCGACTGGTACCAGGCAGACGAGCAGATCCTCAAGCCCATGGTGAAGGCCGGTGCCGACAAGTACCTGGCCGACAAGAAGATGACACGCCGCGACGCAGCGGACTGCCAGTCTTGATTCGGCACATCCCCCTGAGGGATGCCCCTCGGTGCATCCGCCAGAGGCGGCTGCTCTTCGAGGCCGTCCAAGCCTGCGCAGGCAGGCTTGGAGCCGAGGCCCTCAGCCCCTTCTCTCTTGGCGCTACGCGCTGCGGGAAGGGGGACGACACCAGTGGCCGGGCAAAGCCCGTTCCACGGTGTCCCTGGCGAAGGCGTCGCGCCAGTTTTTAACGGCTGTGAATGCAGCCGCCAACCGAGAGGGTTGCCAGCGCAGCCCTCCCGATTGGCAAAGCGAAGGCAACACCATGGACTCCAAAAACATCGTTCTCAACGTCAACGGCATCGAAGTCATCTACAACCACGTGATCCTCGTGCTCAAGGGCGTGTCGCTGCAGGTGCCCGAGGGCAGCATCGTCGCCATCCTGGGCGGCAACGGTGCAGGCAAGACCACGACACTGCGCGCCGTCTCCAACCTGCTCAAGGGGGAACGCGGTGAGGTCACCAAGGGCACCATTGAACTGCGCGGGGAACGCATCGAGAACCTCGCGCCGGCCGACCTGGTCCAGCGCGGCGTGGTGCAGGTGATGGAAGGGCGCCACTGCTTCGCTCACCTGACCATCGAAGAAAACCTGATGACCGGTGCGTACACACGCTCAAGCAAGGCCGAGATCGCCGCCAACCTGGAGAAGGTCTACAACTACTTCCCGCGCCTGAAGACACGCCGCACCTCGCAAGCGGCCTACACCTCGGGTGGCGAGCAGCAGATGTGCGCCATTGGCCGCGCCCTGATGACCAACCCCAGCATGGTGCTGCTCGACGAGCCCTCCATGGGCCTGGCACCGCAGATCGTGGAAGAGGTGTTCAACATCGTCAAAGACCTGAACACCAAAGAAAAAGTGACCTTTCTGCTGGCCGAGCAGAACACCAACATGGCCCTGAAATACTCCGACTACGGCTACATCATGGAATCGGGCCGCATCGTGATGGACGGGGTCTCTTCCGACCTGGCCAGCAACGAAGACGTGAAGGAGTTCTACCTCGGCGTGGGCGGCGGCGAACGCAAGAGTTTCAAGGACGTCAAGAGCTACAAGCGCCGCAAGCGCTGGCTGGCCTGACCCGCGCGCGCCAAGGCCTCAACCGCCTGGCTGCGTCCAGGTGGGCCTCTGCACAGGTTCCTACCGAGCCATCCAACCTCTTACACCCATTCGCCATGAATTCCTTTTTTGACACACTGGAAAACCGCGCTCCGGCCGACCGCGAGGCCGACCTGCTCCAGGCCTTGCCCGGCCAGGTGGCGCATGCGCGCAGCCGGTCGGCCGCATTTGCCGAGATCCTGGCCGACGTCCACCCGGCCCACATCACCAGTCGCGCCGCCCTCGCCCGCCTGCCCGTCACGCGCAAGCACGAACTGCTGGAACGCCAGCAGGCACAGCGCAACCAGAACGCGTTCGGCGGCTTTGCCACCATCGGCTTTGGCGCGCAAATGCCCCGCGTGTTCGCCAGCCCCGGGCCCATCTATGAACCCGAAGGCATCCGGCCTGACTACTGGCGCATGGCGCGCGCACTGTACGCTGCGGGCTTTCGCTCGGGTGAACTCATCCACAACTGCTTTTCCTACCACTTCGTGCCGGCGGGCTCGATGATGGAAAGCGGCGCGCACGCCCTGGGCTGCACGGTGTTCCCCGGCGGCACGGGCCAGACCGAGCAACAGGTCCAGGCCATGGCCGAGCTGCGGCCCGCGGGTTACATCGGCACGCCCAGCTTCCTCAAGCTGATTGTGGAAAAGGCGCACGAGATGCGGGTGCCCCTGCCCACCGTAACCAAGGCGCTGCTCTCGGCCGAGGCCTTCCCGCCCTCGCTGCGCGACTGGTTCCTGGAGCGCGGCATCACCGGCTACCAGTGCTATGGCACCGCCGACCTGGGCCTGATCGCCTACGAAACCGTCGCCCGCGAAGGCCTGGTGCTCGACGAGCAGGTGATCGTCGAGATCGTGCGCCCCGGCACGGGCGACCCGGTGCCCGAGGGCGAGGTGGGCGAGCTGGTGGTCACCACGCTCAACACCGACTACCCGCTGATCCGCTTCGGCACGGGCGACCTGTCTGCCATCTTGCCCGGCCCCTGCCCCACGGGCCGCACCAACACCCGCATCAAGGGCTGGATGGGCCGCGCCGACCAGACCACCAAGGTGCGCGGCATGTTCGTGCACCCAGGCCAGATCGCCGCCATTGCGCGCCGGTTTCCACAGGTGTTGCGGGCCAGACTGGTGGTCAGCGGAGAAATGGCCAACGACCAGATGGTGCTGCAGGTCGAGACGCACGAAACCGCCGAGGGCCTGGCGCACCAGCTCGCCGAAGTCGTGCGCGAAGTGACCAAGCTGCGCGGCGAGGTGCAGATGGTGGCCCCCGGTACGCTGCCCAACGATGGCCGCGTCATAGAAGATGCGCGCAGCTACCGCTGAAACGCCGCCGCCTGCCTTCTTGAAGCCAACACAACGGCCTGTGAAGTCGCAGCCAAAACCCGATCAATCCAATCAGATTGGACTATTAATTTGCTATTTTATTTATAGCGAAAAACCATTGTAAAAATTACGCTGTCAGTCGATGCGACACCAATGAGCCCACTTCATTCGCCGCATGAATTGCGCAGCCAATGCCTCAGGCGCTCCCGCTATGATGGCGTTTCAAATAAAGGAGTCTTCATGAACCAATTGCTGAAACTCGCTCTGGTCACCATCGCTGCAACCGCTGCGCTGGGTGCACATGCCCAGGACTATCCGTCCAAGGACAAAACCATCACCCTGGTCGTTCCCTTTACCGCAGGCGGCCCCACGGACCGCGTGGCACGTGACCTCGCAGAGGCCTTGCGCAAGCCGCTGGGGGCCAATGTGGTCGTAGACAACACCGCAGGCGCCGGCAGTTCGATCGGCGCGGCCCGTGTGGCCCGCGCCACCCCCGATGGCTATACGCTGCTACTCAACCACATCGGCATGTCCACCATGCCCGCGCTGTACCGCAAGCTCTCGTTCAGCGTGCCCAACGATTTCGAATACCTGGGCCTGGTCAACGACGTTCCCATGACCCTGATCGCACGGCCCAACCTCCCTGCGAACAACATGAAGGAGCTCACGGCCTGGATCAACCAGAACAAGGGCAAGATCAACCTGGGCAACGCCGGCCTGGGCGCTGCATCCCACCTGTGCGGCCTGATGTTCCAGAACGCCATGCACATCGAAATGACCACGGTGCCCTACAAAGGCACGGCACCGGCCATTACCGACCTGATCGGTGGCCAGATCGACCTGCTGTGCGACCAGACCACCAACACCACATCACAGATCGAAGGCAAGAAGGTCAAGGCCTTTGCCGTGACGACGTCCAAACGACTGACCACCCCGGCGCTTAAGGACCTGCCCACCCTGGCCGAATCGGGGCTGAAGAACTTCGAAGTGACCATCTGGCACGGCCTGTACGCCCCCAAGGGCACGCCCGCCCCCATCGTGACCAGGATCAACGACGCCCTGAAGGTAGCCTTGAAAGACCCTGACTTCATCAAGAAGCAGGAGGCGCTGGGTGCCGTGGTGGTGACCGACAAGCGCGTCGAGCCTGCCGAGCACAAGAAATTCGTGCAGGCTGAAATCGACAAATGGGGCGCCGTCATCAAGGCCGCCGGCACCTACGCCGACTGAGCCGGCGCAGCGCGCTGCCTGTGCTCGGCCAGCCGCCTGTGCCTTGGGGCCAGGCGGCTTTTTTCATGGTTTCCCGGTGCGGCCATCGCGTCCGCAGGGGTAACGAAACCGGCTCCCGGTGGGGCCTGCAGGCGGGGTGGAAACGGGTGCCGCTTCAAGCCCCCCACACCACATCGTGCTCTTCGGCCACCGAGCGGCGCAGCATTTCAAGGAACGGCGCTGCACGCTGGCGCAGGCGCACCGTGTCCGGGCGCTCCGCGCCCTCCTCGTCGGCGGCCTCCTGCGCTTCGGCCAGAACAGCATCGTCGGCCGCAACGGCGGCTTCGAGCGCTGCCATGGCAGCGGGAATCTGTGTGGCCGTGATGATGCCGCTCACGCCTGGCGTTTTGCCGACGATCTGGAGAATCTGGCGCCCATGGGGTTCGAGCATGATCAGATCGGGTGCGGACCGGGACTTGAATTTGTAGAGCATGGCGTGGATTCCTGGGGGTACATGTAATCGCGCGTGAACGGATAAGCCGATTGTGCGCCGGTCAGCATGCCAGAGGCCATGTTGCCGTCGGGGCGCACGGCCAGTATCTGGTGCAATGCCATCCAGCCGCGCTCAAACCCCAGCGCGCTGCCTGCCAGATACAGACGATAGGCGCGCAGCGCCTTGTCCGCACGCTCCGCTCCCGCCTGCGCCAGCAGCACCTGGCGGGCCGGCGCCAGCGCGGCTTCCAACGCATCCGACCAGGCCCACAGCGTGCGGGCGTAATGGGGGCGCAGGTTTTCGGTGTCCACCATCTCCAGTCCGGCCTGCGCCAGGTCATGCAGCACAGCACTGGCGTGCAGCAACTCGCCGCCCGGGAAGATATAGCGCTCGATGAATTCGCCCATGCCGGCACCGAGCTGCGCGTTGTCCACGCCGCCGGCGGTGATGCCATGGTTGAGCAGCAGCCCCCCAGGACGCAGGAGCTCGCGCACGGCAACAAAGTAGGACTTCATCTGCGCCCGCCCCACATGCTCGAACATGCCGACGGATGCCACCTTGTCAAAGGGTTCATCCGCCTGCAGCTCCCGGTAGTCGCACAGCTGCATGCGCACCCGCCCCTGGAGCCCCTGCGCCGCAATGAGCTGCTGGACATGTGCATGCTGGTTGCGCGACAAGGTGATGCCCGTCGCGTCCACGCCATAGTGCTGCGCGGCCCACAGCAGCAAGGCGCCCCATCCGGCCCCCATATCCAGAAAGCGCTCACCCGGCTGCAGACGCAGCTTGCGGCAGATCAGATCGAGCTTGGCTTCCTGCGCGCGCGCCAGCGTCATGCCGGGATCGCGAAAATAGGCACAGGAATACACCCGACGCGGGTCCAGCCACAGGGCATAGAAGTCGTCGGACAGGTCATAGTGGAACTGCACATAGCGCGCATCGTGCTGCAGCGTATGCACCGCCATCGACCTGGCGCGCGCCAGCGCCAGATGCCACCAATGCGAACGCGGGTCTTGCACCGGGCTGCGTACCAGCAAACCCGCGGCAGCGGCCATCAGGTCGCGCACAGTGCCTTCCAGCGCCACCCGCCCATCGACAATCGCCGCCCCCACATGGCCGATTTCTCCGGAAGCCAAAGCCACCAGCACCATGCGATCCTGGATGCGCAGCGTGATGGCCGGCTGGCGTGCACCCAGCAGTTGCCCCGCAGGCAGCTGGACCGCCATGGGGACCGGCAGCGCCTGCAGCCGCCCCTCCAGGATCTGCAACAAATGCTTCATGGTTGCGCATTCTTGAAGCTGCAGGTCAGCACGTCAAGAGCGCGTCAGCAGGGTGGCGCGAGCCAGGCGCCGCCACGGTTCGACATCCTGCGCGTCAGGCAGGCACCACGGCGGCCCCCTGCCTGGCCCGGTCATGCCGGTCGGCCACGGCGGTCAGGGTTTTCATGAAATGCGCAAAATCGGGTGTCGCCCGGCCCGCCACTTTGGCAGCATCGTCATAGCGGCGCAGGCGGATGGCCTCATGGGCAAAGGGTTGTGCCACAAACTGCACGGCCTCTTCTACCGAATACACCCCCCCCTGCAAATCCAGGCTGTGCTTGGACGCGGGCGAAAGGGCCTCCCAATACCCTTGCTCCATGGCGCACAGGTAGCGCTTGGCATCGACATGCAGCCGCACGGGCTCGAGCACCGCGGGCGGCAGCAGGGCCCGCAGGAAAGGCAGCGCGACATACTGGTGCAGGTCGTCACGGCGCGCGCTGTCCGCGGCCCCGCACTCGGGCGCCAGCAGGTGCCCGATGTCATGCAGCAGCGCCGCAGCCACCGTCTCGGGCGTTTCACCGGCCAGCTCGGCCAGATGGGCGCACTGCAGCGCATGTTCAAGCTGGCTGACGGCTTCGCCGCCATACTGTTCTGCGCCGCGCATCACCAGCACCTGCGAGATCTCGTTCAAGGTCAAAGCCATGGTGTACTCCTGTGCCCGGGTCAGACCAGGGCCTTGCGAATGCGCGCCGACACCACATCGATGGCACTCACGGTGACCACGATGATGAGCATCACGGCGCAGGTCTCGGCATACTGGAAGCCGCGGATGATCTCCCACAGCACCACGCCGATGCCGCCCGCGCCCACCATGCCCACCACCGAGGCCGAGCGCACGTTGGCCTCGAAGCGGTACAACGTGAACGAAATCCACAGCGGCATCACCTGCGGAATCACGCCGTAGATGATTTCGTGCAGGGCGCTGGCGCCGGTGGAGCGGATGCCTTCCACAGGCTGGGGGTCGATGGCCTCCACGGCCTCGGAAAACAGCTTGGCCAGGGTGCCCGAGGTGTGGATCCACAGCGCCAGCACGCCAGCGAAAGGACCCAGGCCCACGGCCACCACGAACAGCATGGCGAACACCATCTCGTTGATCGCACGGAAAGAATCGAGCACACGGCGCACCGGCTGGTACACCCACCAGGGCACGATGTTCGACGAGGCCAGCAGCGCCAGCGGCACGGCGGTCAGCACGGCCAGCGCCGTGCCCCACAGCGCGATCTGCAGCGTGACGAGCATCTCCTGCAGATAGAGCTGCCACTGCGCAAAGTTGGGAGGAAAAAACTCTGCCGCATAGCGGGCCATGTTGCCCGAATCGCTCAGCAGATCGAGCGGGCGCATGTCGGCGCCATTCCACGAAGCTGCCAGCAGCACCAGCAGGATGCCCCAGGACAGATACCAGGCCAGGCTGCGCTTGGGCGCTGTGGCCTGGGCCAGGGTCGTGAGCGAAGGAGTCAGGGCAGAAGACATGGAAATACCTGCAATGCCAGGGCGGCGGGCAAAAACACAAGGTTCTCAGCCCACCGCCACCGGCGGGGAAATGAAACGCTTTACTTCAGGGACGCCAGTTGCTGGTCGATGTCGGCCAGACGGGTCTTCTTGTCGGCCTCTGCCAGCGTGTTGTCGTTTTCGATCTTGTTGCGTTTGCCGAACAGGTCGAGCTGGCGGATGGGGGTGAGTTGCGCGTTCGTCGATGGCTTGAAGCCCGAGAGCTTGGAGATCTTCATGACGACCTCCTTCTCACGCGCATCGGTCTTGGCGTAGTTGTAGAAGAAGTTCTTGATCTTCGTCTTGGTCGCCTCGGGCAGCTCCTTGTGCATCACCAGAGGGTCCAGGGCGATCAGCGGCGAGGTCCAGACGATTTTGATGTCCTTGAACTTCTCGGGCTGGCGCTCCTTGATCTTGTCGAGGTTTTCGCTGTTGTTGGTGGCCACATCGACCTGCTTGTTGGCCACGGCCAGGGCGTTGGTCTCGTGGTTGGCACTGCGCACGATCTTGAAGTGGGTCTTGGTGTCGATCTTGTTCTGCGCAAAGGCGTAGTAACCGGGCACCAGGAAGCCCGAGGTGGAGTTGGGGTCACCATTGCCGAAGCTCAGCGACTTGCCGTTCTTGAGCACGTCATCCAGGCTGGCCAAGGGGCTGTCCTTGTGCACGATCAGGTGCGAGTAGTAACCCTGGGTGCCATCGGCGTTGACCATCTGGGCGAACACCTCGCCATTGGCGCGGTCCACGGCCTCCATGGCCGACTTGTTGCCCAGCCAGGCCACCTGCACCTTGTTGAAGCGCATGCCCTCGATGATGCCGGCGTAGTCCGGCGCGAAGAAGGCGCGGATCTTCAGACCCGTCTGCTTGGCCATGTCGTCCAGCAGGGGCTGCCAGTCGGCCTTGAGGTTTTGCGAGGCTTCGGTCGAGATGATGCCGAAGTTGATGTCCTGGGCCATGGCGCCCGTCATGCCCAGGCCCAAGGCCAGGGCCGCACACAGTTTCTTGATCATGAAAACTCCCGGAGATGGAAAAGTGAAAGGAAAAATCAGGCGACCTGCGCCAGCTGCGGCGGCATCCAGCCGTTGGCCGGCTGCGCTGCGGGGGCTGCGGGGGCCGCCGCCAGCGGGCTGGCGCCCGCCAAAATCTCGTCGGCCTGAACGCCATAGAGCTCGCGCAGCAACGCCGGGGTAAGAGCCGCGGACGGTCCGTCGTACACCACGCGCCCCTGGTGCAGTGCCACCACGCGCGGGCAGTACTTGATGGCCACGTCGACCTGGTGCAGCGACACGATGACGGTGCTGCCGTCTTCGCGGTTGATGCGCGCCAGGATGTCCATCACCTTGCGCGATGACTCGGGGTCGAGCGAGGCGATGGGCTCGTCGGCCAGCACCACCTTGGCGCCCTGCACCAGGGTGCGGGCAATGGCGGCGCGCTGCTGCTGCCCGCCCGACAGGGTGGACGCACGCTGCGCATGGCAATCGGCGATGCCCACGCGGGCCAGGGCCTCCAGCGCCAGGGCCCGTTCATGCGGCTTGAACATGCGCAACCAGCCGCGCCAGCGCGGCGTGCGGTGCAGCAGCCCGACCAGCACATTCATCAGCACCGGCAGGCGATCGACCAGGTTGAACTGCTGGAACACAAAGCCCACCTGGGAGCGCACCTGCCGGATGTCGCGGTGAATGCGCCCGCCCTGCTGCACGCAGCGGCCATCCACCTCGATCAGCGAGTCGCTGGCGCCATCGGCCACCACCAGGCCCGCCACATGGCGCAGCAGCGTGGACTTGCCCGAGCCCGAGGCTCCGATGAGTGCCACCATCTCGCCGCGCTGCACGGTGAGATTGATGTCGCGCAAGGCGTGCTTGCCGTTGGCGAAATGCTTGTTCAGTTGTTGAATGCGAAGCGCTGTGGACATCACAGGATCCTTAAGTCGTCTAGACAACCCAGTGTGCGATGGCCTCGTGACACGGATTTGACAGTTGCAAGAAGTTTGGGTGTCACACAGGGCATCAGAGCACCCGCATGCCCTCGCGCCACACCGCACGCACCACGGCCTGCTGCGAACCATCGGGCAGATCGGCCATGTGCACCTGCACCAGGTCAGCGCGCAACCCCGGCGCCAACTCGCCCCGGTCTGCCATGCCGGCCGACCGGGCCGGGTTGCGCGTGACCGTGGCCACCGCCTGCGGCAGGGTGAGGATGCCGTCCTGCACCAGGCGCATCACCGCGCTCAGCAGGCTGCCGGGCACATAGTCGGACGAAAGAATGTCCAGCAGCCCGTGGCGCGCCAGGTCGGCCGCGGCCACGTTGCCCGAGTGCGATCCGCCGCGCACCACGTTGGGCCCGCCCATCACGGTGAGCAGGCCGCGCTCATGGGCCGCGCGGGCAGCAGCCAGCGTGGTCGGAAACTCCGACATCGCGGCGCCCTCGGCATGGGCCTGCTCCACATGCGCCACCGTGGTGTCATCGTGGCTGGCCAGCGATATGCCATGCGTGCGGCAGTAATCCACAAAATACGCGCGGTGCGGCTCGGCGTATTGCGCCTGCAGCGTGGCGGCATGCGCCACCTGGCGTTCGAACTTTTCAGCGCTCCAGCCCTTCTTGCCGGTGTAGTAGGTGCGCGCCTGGGCGATGTCTTCCCACTGGCGCTGGCCCGGCGTGTGGTCCATCAGGGAGACCAGCGACAGGCGGGGGTGGCCGTGGAACGGCGCGAACAGATCGATGGTATTGGGCGCCGGCAGCTCACAGCGCACATGCAGGTGGTGGTCGGCGCGCAGCAGATTGCGCTCGGTGCAGGCGTCAATGGTGTCGAGCACGCGGTTCCAGGCGCTGCCGCGCAGGCTGTCCGCGTCGGCCTCGCCCACGCCCAGGGCATCGAGCACGGTGGTGATGCCCGCCGCGGCAATCTCGGCGTCGTGCGCGAGCAGCGCGGGCATCTCGGCCCATTGCACCTTGGGCCGGGGCATCAGGTGGCGCTCGAAATTGTCGGTATGCACCTCCACGAGGCCGGGCAACAGGTAGTCGCCACCCAGGTCGATGCCCTCCAGGGCCGATGTCGCGCCGGCAGCCACCGACGCGATGCGCCCGGCATCCGCCCGCAAAGAGCCCTGTACCACCTCGCCCGGCAGCACCAGGCGGGCATTCTTGAAGACGGTGGCGGTCATGCGGCCACCCCCCGGAAATCGCCCACATTCACGCGGCGCGTGGCCACGGCAGCGCCCACATGGGCGTCGTGAAAGATGCCCACCAATGCGGCGCCGCGCTCCACGGCCTCGCGGATCAGGGCGATCACGGTTTCTGTGTTGGCTGCATCCAGCGACGCGGTGGGCTCATCGAGCAGCAACAACGGCTTGGGCTTGATCATGTTGCGCGCAATGTTGATGCGCTGCTGTTCGCCGCCCGAGAACGTGGCGGGGGGCAGGTGCCACAGGCGCTCAGGGATGCGCAGACGCACCAGCCATTGGCGCGCCTGCTCACGGGCAGCCTCCAGCGCAATGGGATCCCCAGCGGCATCTTCGGCCAGCGGTTCGGCCACCACGTCCAGCGCCGACACGCGGGGGATGACGCGCAGGAACTGGCTCACGTAGCCGATGGTGTCCCGGCGCAATTGCACCAGCGCACGGGGCGTGGCCTGGGTCACATCCACCAGTGCGCCAGTGGCCGAACGCACGGTGATGCTGCCTTCGGTGGCGCGGTAATTGGCGTAGATCATCTTGAGCAGCGTGCTCTTGCCCATGCCCGAAGGGCCATCGAGCACGACGCATTCGCCGGGGTTCACGGCAAGGTCCACGTTGCCCAGCACGGGCAGTTCGATGCCGTTCTGGTGGTGCAGGGTGAAGCGCTTGGCCACCCCTTTCATCTGAAGAATGCTGGGGTTCATGGCTGCAGTACCGAAGAGACAAGGAGCTGGGTGTAGGGGTGTTGCGGGTCGTCCAGCACCTGATCGGTGAGGCCCGACTCGACCACGCGGCCGCGCTGCATCACCACCATGCGGTGGGCCAGCAGGCGCGCCACCGCGAGGTCGTGCGTGACGATGATGGCGGCCAGCTGCATCTGCCGCGTGAGCTGGCGCAGCATGTCCAGCAGGCGTGCCTGCACCGACACATCCAGGCCCGAGGTGGGTTCGTCCATGAACACCAGGCGCGGCTGGGTGACCAGGTTGCGGGCAATCTGCAAGCGCTGGCGCATGCCGCCCGAGAAGGTGCGGGGCGCATCGTCGATGCGTGCCGGATCGATCTCCACGCGCTGCAGCCACTCGGCGGCCGTGCTGCGCAAGCGGCCATAGTGCCGTTCGCCCAGGCCCATCAGGCGTTCGCCGACATTGGCACCGGCCGACACATCCATGCGCAGGCCGTCCGCTGCGTTCTGGTGCACAAAGCCCCAGTCGGTGCGGGCCAGCAGGCGCTGCTGGGCTTCGGTCATGGCAAAGACATCCTGCAAGGCACCGTCGCGGCCGCGAAACTGCACGCTGCCCGCGTCGGGTGCGCTGCGCGCCGCCACCGCATTGAGCAAGGTGGACTTGCCCGAGCCGGATTCACCGACCACGGCCAGCACTTCGCCGGGCCACAGGTCAAACGATGCATCCTGCAGCGCCACGCGCTCACCATAGCGCTTGCAGATGCCGCGCACGCTCAGCAAAGGGGATTGGGAATCAGGGGTATCCATATTTCAGGTCTCGATGACAAAACTCAGGCCGTGCTGCGCAAAGCCCAGGGATTCATAAAAGGCATGCGCCGCAACGCGCTTGGCATTCGACGAGAGGGCCAGCTTGTAGCAACCAGCTGCGCGCGCCTGCTGCACGGCATGGGCCATCATCTGGCGGCCAATGCCCTGGCCCTGCCGCCCCGGCGCCACCACCACGTCCTCGGCAATCGCCGAGGGAGCCCCCCGGTGCGCCAGGTTGTGCATGACCAGCAGCGCATAGCTGCCCACCACGGCACCGCGCTGCTCCACGTCACAGGCCACCCACAGGCGGTAGCTGGGGTAGCGGGCAAACTGGGCCAGCATGGCGCGGGCTTCTTCAAGGGAAAGCACCTGCTGCGCGCTGTCTTCGATGCCCTCGTAGAGCGCCAGCACGTCTTCCAGATCGGCCTCGGTGGCCTGGCGGATCGTGATGCTCATGGCACCTGCGCCGCGCCGGCGCCCACGGGTGTTTCTTGCTGAAGCGCAGACTGGCGCTCCTGGCAATAGTCCGAATCCGAGCAGACATGCATGCGGGTGCCCTGGTCGTCGGTGATAACCTCGTCGAGAAAGCTGTCGGTGGCACCGCACAGCGCGCAGGCGGCATCCCAGCGCTGCACCTCGAAGGGGTGGTCTTCAAAGCCCAGGCTCTCCACCGGGGTGTAGGGCGGCACGGCATAGATGCGCTTTTCGCGGCCGGCGCCAAAGAGCTGCAGCGCCGGATTCATGTGCATCTTGGGGTTGTCGAACTTCGGAATCGGCGACGGCGACATCACGTAACGGCCGTTCACGAGCACCGGGTAGTCGTAGGTGGTGGCGATATGGCCGTAGCGTGCGATGTCTTCATAAAGCTTCACATGCATCAGCCCGTACTCGGCCAAGCCATGCAGGGTGCGGGTTTCGGTCTCGCGCGGCTCCAGCCGCTGCATGGGCTCAGGCATCGGCACCTGGTAGACGAGCACCTGGCCTTCGGCCAGCGGTGTTTCGGGGATGCGGTGGCGCGTCTGGATCAGCGTGGCCTCGCGGGTGCGCGTGGTGGTGGCCACGCCCGTGGTGCGCTCAAAAAAGCGGCGGATGTTGACCGCATTGACCGTGTCGTCCGAGCCCTGGTCGATGACCTTGAGGCAGTCCTGCGGCCCGATGATGGAGGCCGTCACCTGGATGCCTCCCGTGCCCCAGCCATAGGGCAGCGGCATTTCGCGTGAGCCAAAAGGCACCTGGTAGCCGGGAACAGCCACCGCCTTGAGGATGGCGCGGCGGATCATGCGCTTGGTGCGCTCGTCCAGGTAGGC
>DAOPUP010000026.1:0-13397 GCA_035350655.1 Acidovorax sp.
AGTCGTACACGCAGTTGTGGAAGTAATAGAACTCCAGGTGCTTGAACTCGGTCTTCACGGCGGAAAAGAGTTCTTCCACGCGCTGGATATGCTCGTCCATGGTGCCGCCCACGTCCATCAGCAGCAGCACCTTCACGTTGTTGTGCCGCTCGGGCACCATCTTGATGTCGAGCCAGCCGGCATTGGCCGCCGTGCTGCGGATGGTGTCGGGCAGGTCCAGTTCGAGCTCGTGCCCCTCGCGCGCAAACTTGCGCAGGCGGCGCAGTGCCACCTTGATGTTGCGCGTGCCCAGCTCCTGCTGGTCGTCATAGTCCTTGTAGGCGCGCTGTTCCCACACTTTCACCGCGCTCTTGTTCTTGCCGGCGCCGCCAATGCGAATGCCCTGCGGGTTGTAGCCGCCATGGCCAAACGGGCTGGTGCCGCCCGTGCCAATCCACTTGCTGCCACCTTCGTGGCGCTCCTTTTGTTCTTCGAGGCGCTTTTTCAGCGTTTCCATGAGCTCGTCCCAGCCCATCTTCTCGATGGCGGCCTTCTGTTCGGGCGTGAGCTCGTTCTCGAGGATCTTGCGCAGCCAATCGGCCGGGATCTCCTTGGTGAAGTCGGCCACCAGCTCTACGCCCTTGAAATAGGCGGCAAAGGCGCGGTCGAACTTGTCGTAGTGTTTCTCGTCCTTGACCAGCACGGTGCGGCCCAGGTGGTAGAAGTCGTCCAGACTCCAGCTGTCTACCGACTTGGGCCCCACCACGCCGGCTTGCAGGGCTTCGAGCAGCGTGAGGTATTCCTTGACGGATACCGGTAACTTGGCGGCGCGCAGGGTGTAGAAGAAGTCGATCAGCATGGAGACAACCTTTTCTGCCCATTATGTGTCCGACTGGCACAAAGCGTCTGTCGTGTACCGGACGCATCAAAGCTGATTGCGACCCCTGGACGATCGCAAACAGAGTTTTATTCAGCGGCGCTTTTGCTGCGCAAGAAAATGGCGGCGCGCAGGCTGCGCAGCAGCGTTGTCACCGGCTGGGCCTGGTCGGCCTCCAGCCAGGCGGTGGCGGTGCCTGCGGGAATCTCGGCTGCGCCATTGGTTTCGCAATCCATCCATTTTGCGATCAGTTCCTCGTTGGTGAAGGGGTCTTGCAGGGAGCCGGGCGCCCAGTCCACCAGAATCGATTCGCTCCAGCCGGCCGTTGTGACCGTCACCCGCACCGGCGCGCTCTCCAGCGGCTCATGCGGGCCGGGGCGCTCGCTCACGCGCACCCGGTCCATCTGTGGGCGCAGTGCAGCACGGGTTGCGGCGGCATCGCTGAAGCTGGCGAGGCCCACGGTGCCGTCCACCCATGCTGCGGCTGCGCAGTAGGGCGCGCTGAACTTGGCCTGCAGGCCGGTGTCGGGCCGTGGGTGCTTGAGTGGCGCGGTGCCGCCGTGGGGAAACAGCACGTCGATGGTCGCGGGCGCGTCGCCCGCTTGCGGCGGGCGGTGTTCGCGCAGGCGCTGGATGCCCGCGATCATGCGGTGCGTCAGGTAGCAGCTGGGGTAACGCTTGATTTCGAACCCCGGCACCAGCACGGCCCAGGGCGTGCTGGCATCCCAGCGCGGCAGCTCGAGCCGAGCCCCGCCGGAGAAGGCATGGGCGAAGCCGGCCAGGGCGTCGTCGCTTGCGGTGGCGCCCGCTTGCGCCAGTGCCACTGCGCGGATAGCGGCACTGGCCGCGAAGCCCACGTGCAGTGGCTTGGTATCGGTGCCGAAGTTGGCGCGAAGGCCGCTGGCCGAACTGGCTGCGATCGACAGCACCGTGCGCAGCTGCGCTGCAGGCAACTGCAGCAGGTGGGCATAAGCGGCAGCCGCGCCCACGACGCCCAGCGTTCCGGTGGCATGAAATCCCAGCGCATAGTGGCCAAAGCCCAGCCATGCGCCAAGCCGCAACATGACCTCGGTGCCAACCAGATGGGCTGCGAGCAGGTCGGAAAGCGCCACCTCGCTGTCCCTTTGGTCGATCCCCGCCAACAGCGCCGACACTACGGGCGCGCTGGGATGGCAGGTGGCCAGCATGCAGACATCGTCATAGTCCAGCGCATGCGACGCCGTGCCGAGCACGAGCGCCATGTGTTCTGCGCCCGCCGTGTCGGTCGCGCGCGCGGCTGCACGCGTCGCGGGCTCGCTGGCGCCGCCCACCATGCAGGCCAGGGTATCGAGCCAGGCGCGGCGCGCGTGCTCCAGCGCGGCGGGTTCGATGGCCGGGGCGCGGCGTGCGTAGATCGCCTCCGCCAGGTCCCAGAAGTCAGGATTTACCTTTGCGTCCATTGCGGCTCCCGCTTTTCGTTGAAGGCGCTGATGCCCTCGAGCCGGTCCGGCGAGCGCACCAGCAGGTTGTGAAATGCCAGGTCCAGCGCGTAGCCGCTGCGGAAGTCGCAGTCCACGCCTTGCTGCAGCGCGATCTTGGCGGTGCGAACGGCCATGGGGGCTGCGCGGGTGATCTCACGCGCCAGCTCCAGCGCGCGCGGCAGGTGCCCGCCCGTTGCGACGCATTCGTTGAGGATGCCCCATTCCTGTGCCTGCCGCGCCTGGATGCGGGCGCCGGAAAACAGCATCTGCTTGGTCTTGCGCACGCCGATGGCGCGCGCCAGGTTCTGCAGGCCGCCGCCGCCGGGCAGGAAGCCGCGCTTGACCTCGGGCAGGGCGATGTCACAGCTGTCATCGCCGATGATGAAGTCGCACATCAGCGCGAGTTCGATCCCGCCGCCATGTGCAATGCCGTGCATGGCAGCGATGATCGGGCGTGGAAAATCGCGTATCTGCAGCAGCACGTCTTCGATGAGCTGGTGCTGCGCGGCCCAGTCCGCGTCGCTCATATGGTTGCGTTCCTTGAGGTCCCCCCCGGCGGAAAACGCACGCGGCCCGGCGCCCTGGATGACGAGGCAAGACAGCGTGGTGTCGTAGGCCAGCTCGCGCAGCAGCGTCCACAGTTCGCGCCACATGGCGGTGTTGAAGGCGTTGAGCACTTCAGGTCGGTTGAGGGTCAGCACCGAGACACCGGGGCTGACGTTCTTTTCGAACAGCAGGGTTTCCATGGCGGGTTGCTCCAGGTTGGTTTAGTACGAGCGCGGCATGTCCAGCAGGTGCTGGGCGACATAGGCCAGAACGAGGTTGTTGGAGATGGGCGCGGTGCGGAACAAACGGGTTTCCTTCCATTTGCGTTCGATGTCGTATTCGGTCGCCACGCCGTAGCCGCCGTAGGTGGTCATGGCGGCCTCGGCGGCTTCCCACGAGGCTTCGGAGCACAGGTACTTGGCCATGTTGGCTTCACCGCCGCAGGGCAGGCCCTGGTCGAACAGTGATGCCGCCTGGTTGCGCATGAGTTCGGCGGCACTCAGGTTCATATGTGCTTTGGCGATCGGAAACGCCACCCCCTGGTTGGCGCCGATGGGTTTGTCGAACACCACGCGGCTGGTGGCATAGGTGCGCGCGCGCTCGATGAACCATTTGCCGTCGCCTATGCATTCGCTGGACACGAGCAGCCGCTCTGCGTTCAGCGAAGACAGCAGGTAGCGAAAGCCCTGGCCCTCCTCGCCCACGCGCCATTCGTCGGCCACCTCCAGGTTGTCGATGAACACCTCGTTGGTGTGGTGGTTGAGCATGGTGTCTATGGTGCGCGGCTGCAGGGCTTTGCCCGCCTTGGCGATGTCCACCAGGAACAGGCTCAGCCCGTCGGTCTTGCGCGCGACCTCTTCATAGGGCGTGGTCCGGGCCAGCAGCAGGTACATGTCGGACTGGCGAAAGCGCGAGGTCCAGATTTTCTGGCCGTTGATGACGTAACCGCCATTCACCTTTTTGGCGAAGGTCTTGATGCGCAGCGTGTTGGAGCCGGCGTCCGGCTCGGTCACGCCGAAGGCCTGCAGGCGCAGATCGCCCGTGGCGATGCGCGGCAGGATGGCCTGCTTTTGCGCATCGCTGCCGTGCTGCAGCACGCTGGCCATGGTGTACATCTGGGCGTGGCAGGTGGCTCCGTTGCCGCCCTGGCGGTTGATCTCCTCCAGAACCACGCAGGCGTCCAGCAGGCCCAGGCCGGAGCCTCCATATTGCTCTGGAATCAGGGCCGCGAGCCAGCCCGCCTCGGTCATGGCCGCCACGAACGCGTCGGGGTAGGCCTCGCGCGCGTCGCAGTCGCGCCAGTACGCATCGCCAAAGCGCTGTGCCAGTTCACCCACCGCGGCACGGATCTCCTGCTGGGTGCTCGAATACGCGAAATCCATCATGGCTCCTTGTCTTGTCGTTCAAATCTGTACGGTGCCGCTGCTCACCAGCTGCGCGATGCGCTCTTCGCTCACGCCAGCGGCGTGCAGCAGGGCCTGGGAGTCCGCACCCACGCGGGCGCTCAGGTGGCTGGCGAATTCACGCTGGCCGTCGAAGCGGATGGGTGTGCCGATGGCGCTCAGGGGGCGGTCCGGGCCGCCCTCCCAGGCCAAGGGGCGTGCAATGTCCACCGCCTGGATCTGCGCGTCTTGCATGACCTGCGACAAGTCATTCACCGGGCTGACTGGCACGCCTTGCGCCTCCAGCCGTTCGATGACCTGGGCCGCCGGCAGTACGCCGGTGATGGCTTCGAGCGTGTCGTGCACCAAGTCGCGGTGCTTCACGCGTTCGGCGTTGGTGGCAAAACGTGCGTCCTCGGCCAGGTTCAGGTGGTCGAGCCCCTGCAGCAGTTTGCGAAACAACCGGTCGTTGCCGCAGCCGATGAACACCTGGCCGTCACGGCACTGGAATACCTCGTAGGGCATGAGCATGGCCGTGGCCGAACCCATGCGGCGCGGCAGTTTGCCGCTGGCGCTGTAGTTGGCGATGGGGTTGGTCATCCAGGCCACGCCGCTCTCCAGCAGCGAGGTGTCGATGCGGCAGCCCCGGCCGCTGTCCTTGCGTTGCGACACAGCCGCGACGATGCCCAGCGCCGACCACAGACCCGTGCCAATATCGACCATCGACACGCCCACTCGGGCGGGTGCCAGTCCCTCGTGGCCGTTGACCGACATGATGCCCGCGTAGGCCTGGATCAGCGGGTCGTAGCCGGGAAAGGCGGCGCGCGGCCCGCTCGTGCCATAGGCGCTGATGGCGCAGTAGATCAGCCCGGGGCGGCCTTCGGCCAAGGCCTCGTAGCCCAGCCCACGCTGCTCGGCGCTGCCGGGCTTGAGCGAGTGCACGAAGACGTCATCGGGCCGCAGCATGCTGGCCAGCAGGGCCTGGCCCTCAGGGTCGTCCAGGTTGATCGCCAGGCTTTGCTTGCCGCGGTTGAAGGTGGCGTAGGTGGGTGACATGGCCGCGCCGATGTTGGGCGCCCAGTGGCGCGTGTCATCGCCGGCGCCAGGGCGCTCGATCTTGACCACCTCGGCGCCGAGGTCGGCCAGCACCTGGGTGCAGTAGGGCCCTGCAACGTTCTGCGTGAGGTCGATGACGCGTTGTCCTGCCAAGGGGTTCATGGGGCTTTCATTCCTGGTTTGATGGGGATTGCGTGATGCCTGCGCCCGACACATGGCGCAGCGTGACGGCGTACTGGAAGCGGTCCTGCGGATGCAGTGAATCGGTCACCTCCAGCAAGGTGCGCTGGCTGTCGTAGTACCAGCGCTGGATGCGCAGTAGGGGCTCGCGCGTTTTGCAGCGCAGCAGCGTGGCCTGCTCGCGTGTGGCGATGCTGATGCCGATGACCTGGCGCACTTCGCTGACCATGCGGCCCTGCAGGCGCTGCACCTCGATGAACACCGGCAGGCCAGACTGGCTCGATGCATTGATGGCGCCTTTGCTGACCAGGGGCACCCAGACCGAGGACAACACGATGGGTGCCTCCAGGTCCGCCGCCGTGCGCAGCGTGCGTGCCATGCACCAGGTCGCACCGGCGCCCATGCCTATCCACTCGGCCGTGGCCTCGTCAAGCGAGATGTCTTTGACGTCCAGCACGCGCACCGTGGTGTTGCGCGCGTACAGGGCCAGTTCCGAGATGGTCTGCAGTGAGTGTGAGGGCGTCGATTCGGGCCTGCGCCGCAGCACGCGTGTACCCACGCCCTGATGGCCGGCCACCAGTCCCATGGCCTGGATATCCGCCAGCGCCGCGCGCACCGTGTGGCGGCTCACGCGCAGCTCCGCGCACAGAGCCGCTTCTGTCGGCAGCAGCGCGCCGACAGGCCAGCGGCCGCCCTCGATGCCGCGCACGAGATGTGCGCAGACGAGGCCGCGTTTGCTTGCGGGGGAGGTTGGTGGCGGAGTGGACATGCAGAAGGGGTGTACTTGTACGGACAAGTTTCGCCATCTGCGCTGCCTTATGGTGCGCGGGATAACCCGTACTTGTCTGGTGAATGCCGTACAAATCGGGGTTGTCCCGCACGGGATGTGAAAGGCTGATTTTTATACTGCTCCTGCTGGCCTTGATGGCCCCCAGTTACAGGCCCGAGCGCATTCATACAGGGCGCCTCACATCACGGAGACCACGATGATGGCTCGGCCCATCCGGTCTTTTCAGGAGCTTTCCATGTCCCTCGATCTCGAACAACCCCATCTGACCCTGGGTCGCCGCCACCTGCTTGCTCTTGGAGCCGCTTCGCTGGCAGCGCAGGCCTTGCCGGCGCATGCCAGCGATGCATGGCCTGCCAAGACGATCCGCATCATCGCCGGGCAGGCCCCGGGCTCGTCGAACGATTCCACCGCGCGGGCGCTGGCCGACTTCCTTGCGCAGAGGCTGGGCGTATCGGTGGTGGTGGAAAACAAGCCCGGAGGCTCGGGCATGATCGCGGCAGAGAACGTGGCGCGCTCCGCGCCCGACGGCTACACGCTGCTGATGTCGCTGCACAGCCAACTGGCGCAGGCCCCTGTTTTGCTCAAGAAGCCACCAGTCAACACCGACAAGGACTTGTTGCCCATTGCGGCCATGGGCGTCGGCCCCGTGGTGGCCATGGTGAACAAGGACTTTCCCGCACAGACACTGGAGCAGGTGATCGCCTATTCCAAGAAGAAGCCGATCAACGTCGGCAACTATTCCATCGGCTCGGGCTGGCAGTTGATGCTGGCGCAATTGGCCAAGGACACCGGCGGCCAGTTCAACGTGGCCAACTACAAGGGCACTGGCGCCATGCTGATGGATCTGTACGCCGGCACCATCGATATGGGCGCAGGCTCACTGGCGGGCATGGGCGCGGGCCTCGACAAGGGGGCGATCAGGCCAGTGGTGATCACCGTGGGCGAGCCGTCGCGCAGGCTGCCGGGCGTTCCGCGCTGGGTCGATGCCGGCTTCAAGGGGTCTGCCTACGAAGATCTGGCCGAATGCAACATGCTGTTTGCGCCTGCGGGCACCCCGTCCGAGGTGACGCGGCGCCTGGCGGATTTGGTCACTGCGTCGGTGAATGATTCGCCGCGCATCAAGGCGGTACGCGAAACGCTGCACGAGGAAGGCCCGGTATTGACGGGTGATGCGCTGCGCAAGTTCATCGATCGCACCTGGCCCAGCTATCGGCGCCTGACGCGCGAGCTGAATCTGGTGGTGGACTGACGGACCGGTTGACCGTCAGGCGCCTTCGTGGCGCCCCAGCAGGTAGTGCAACTGTGCCCTGGCCTCGGGCCATTCGCCCGCGCGCATGCTGTACATGACCGTGTCGCGGATGGTGCCATCGCGGCGCAGGGCGTGGCCGCGAATCACGCCGTCTTTCCTGGCGCCCAGGCGCTCGATGGCACGTTGCGAAGCGAAGTTGTAGTTGTCCGTGCGCCAGCCAACGACATGGCAGCCCAGCGTGTCAAAGGCGTGGCCCATCATCAAGAGCTTGGCCGTGGTGTTGACATGGGTGCGCTGCACGCTTTTGCCGTACCACGTCCAGCCAATCTCCACCCGCTTCACGGCGGGGATGATGTCGTGATAGCTGGTGGTGCCCAAGACCTTGCCGCTGGCATCTTCCACCACCGCAAAGGCAAAGCGGGTGCCGTCCTCGCGCATCTGGAGTGCGGTCGCGATGTAGGCGCCGGTGTCTTGTGGCTCGGGCACCGAGGTGATGCGCAGCCTCCACAGCTGCCCATCGGCGGCGGCGACGGCAAGGCCGGCTTCGTGTGCCAGTGTTAGCGGCTCCAGGCGCACGCCACGGTCGCGCAGGGTGACGGGTTCAACCAGTGCCATGGTTACGGTTCCGATTTCACGCGGCGGCTTGCGCGCCAGCGCCGCGCTGCGTGCAGGCCCAAGCCTCCCCCCAGGCCCACCAGCAAGATGCCCAGCAGGCTGGAGGTGCCATAGCCCGCGGCAAAAATGTCCAAGCCCAGGAGCTGGCCCAGCCAGAAGCCTGCCAGCGCGCCACCCACGAAGCCGACGGCGTCGGAGGCACCTTCCATCAAGAGTCGTTGGGTGTCGGTCATGCGGCAGATTGGGTGGCAGTGGTTTGTGCTGGGGCCGGGGTCGGTCGGCGGCGTACGGCGCCCATCCGGACGCCGCAGGTGGGGTGAAAGCCGTGCGCGGGGGTCATCGGTTTCTTTGGTTCATGAACACCAGCTTCTCGAAGAGGCTCACATCCTGCTCGTTCTTGAGAAGCGCCCCCACCAGCGGTGGCACCGCCACCTTGTTGTCGGCGCTTTGCAGCGCCGCCAGGGGAATGTCTTCGGCTACCAGGAGCTTGAGCCAGTCGAGCAGTTCGCTGGTGGAGGGTTTCTTTTTCAGGCCGGGCAGGTTGCGCACATCGTAAAACGTCTTCATCGCCACGCCCAGCAGCTCGCTCTTGAGCGTGGGAAAGTGCACATCCACGATCTGGCGCATGGTGTCGGCTTCAGGAAACTTGATGAAGTGAAAGAAGCAGCGGCGCAGGAACGCGTCGGGCAGCTCCTTTTCGTTGTTCGAGGTGATGAACACCAGCGGGCGGTGCTTGGCCTTGATGAGTTCGCGCGTCTCGTAGCAGTAGAACTCCATGCGGTCGATTTCGCGCAACAGGTCGTTCGGAAATTCGATGTCGGCCTTGTCGATCTCGTCGATCAGCAGCGCCACGGGGCGGTCGGCCGTGAACGCCTGCCACAGCACGCCCTGGATGATGTAGTTGCGGATGTTCTTGACGCGCTCGGCGCTGTCGCCGTCATTGAGCTGGCTGTCGCGCAGGCGGCTCACCGCGTCGTATTCGTACAGGCCCTGCTGCGCCTTGGTGGTGGACTTGATGTGCCACTGCAGCAGCGGCATGTCGAGCGCCTGGGCCACTTCTTCGGCCAGCATGGTCTTGCCGGTGCCTGGCTCGCCCTTGACGAGCAGCGGGCGTTGCAGCGTGATGGCCGCATTCACGGCGAGCATCAGGTCCTGGGTGGCGACGTAGTTCTGGGAGCCTTGAAATTTCATGGGCAAAAACACCGGATCGTTGATGGATGGGCTTGACAAAGCGCTGGCTATAATCGCCAGCTGACCAGAGCCCCGAGCTGAAACTTCACACGATTGTGCGCGCAAAATGAACAAGACGTTGACCACGATATTTGCCCTGGCTGTCGCTTCCGTGACGGCGTTGTCCCACGCACAGGAGGCCAAGGGTGATGTCGAAGCCGGCAAGCAGAAAATTGCGATGTGCATCGGTTGCCATGGCATTCCGGGCTACCAGTCCAGCTTTCCCGAAGTGCACAGGGTGCCCATGATTTCGGGCCAGAGCGGCAAGTACATTGCTGCTGCGCTCACCGCTTACCAAAAGGGCGAGCGCAAGCACCCCACCATGCGCGGCATTGCCGAGTCGCTGAGCGAAAAAGACATTGCCGATGTGTCGGCCTACTATGAACAGCATGGCAAGACGGGCGCTGAACTGCCCGCCAAGCCCGGACGCGAACCCAGCGTGCAAGTGGCCGAGCTGTTGAAAAAGGGTGCCTGCGTGTCTTGCCACGGCGACAACTTCGCCAAGCCCATCGACCCGTCGTATCCCAAGATCGCGGGCCAGCACGCCGATTACCTGTTCGTGGCGCTCAAGTCCTACAAGGTGGAAAAGAACAGCAATGTTGGCCGCGGCAACGCCATCATGGCTGGCATCGCCAAGCAATTCACCAATGCGGAGTTGAAGGCGCTGGCAACCTATGTCGGTTCGCTCGACGGCGACTTGCACACGGTGCCGCAATCGCGCTTCCGTTGAGCTGACCACTGGTTGGGGCATTGCCCCGCCGACCCACGCCATTCGCAAAGAGAGCCCGCAGCCAGCGGGCTCTTTTGTTTCTGCCGGCAGACATGTCGTTGGCAGCCGCAGTGCCGGCTTATCTGGCACGCTGCGCAGGGGCTTGGTTGCCCTTTGGGGGGCTCGTTAGTAAAATGTCCCTATGCGCTTTCTGGTTTTTCCCTCCTGTGTCCGTGCCGCCGAGTCGTCCAAGACGGCTGCGCTGTCCGCGCGCATCGTGCAAAGGACGGGTGTTCTGAAACCAGCTTCGCCGGCCGCAGATTCCTAGGCCCGGCGGTTTCTTCTTCCCCAAGAGCGTCATCGAACCACCGCCGGGCAGTGTTGCCGGACCAGCGCACGCGACAGCATGTCGCGCTGCTGCTATTGAGCTTCCGGCTTCCCTCCGCTCACGTTCCGTGATTCTTCCGTTACGTGGGCGCACTGATGGCGCGACCCAGTGCGGCGCCCTGCGCCGGCCGTTCGTACGCTTACCGGGAAGTTTCATGCACCTTCAAACCATTGTTGCCCTCACCGATTTTTCTGCCGCCGCCGAGCAAGCGATGGACCGTGCCGCCATGGTTGCGGCCAGCCACCATGCGCGTTTGCGCATCCTCTACGGCACCGACATGCCCGATCCCAAGTTCACGGATCCACACGCGCGGCTGGAGCAGCGGGCGCGCCAGCTGGCCCGACGCCACGACATTGCCGTCGTTGCAGGAGGACGGGGCACCGGCCACGTGGTGACCGATGCGCTGGCCGCAGCGGCGGGAGCCGACTTGCTGGTGATGGACCGGCGCGCGCATTTCAGCTGGATGCACCTGCTGCGGGGCTCGCCATGGGCGCGGGTCCTGCGCGGCAGTCGTTGTCCGGTGCTGATCGTGCAGAACACGCCCAAGGCTGCCTATCAGCATGTGCTGGTTGCGGTGGATTTCTCCGAGACCGCAGGGGCGTTGGTGCGGTATGCCGGGGGGCTGCAAGCCGAGGCGCGGCTAGAGCTCTACCACGCCATTGACCGCCGCGACGAGGCCAAGCTGCGCAGCGCCGAGGCGTCGATGCAAGCCATTCAGACCTATCGCGCCGAAGTGCGGGAGCATGCACGCCGCAAGATGCTGCCCCTGACCACCGCCTTTGACACCCGGCGCAACCGGGTCGCCACGGTGCTGGGGGCCGGAGATCCGGCGCGGCAGCTTGCCGTGCAGCATGAAGCCTCTGGCGCCGATCTCATTGCAGTCGGGTACCAGCGCCGCCCAGCGCCCGTCGAGTGGCTGATGGGCAGCATCGCGGGCCGGCTGGTGGGCGGTGTGCCATGTGATGTGTTGGTATTTCCCCGCGACTATGCGCTTCGGCAGGGGCATGCGGGGGCGCGGAGCTGTGCGGTTTCCGGTTTGTCTGCATGAGGCCGGCGTAGGCCCCGTGAGCCTGCAGGCCAGCGCCGCGGCGTCTGTGTACAGGGGCGCAAGTTTGGCCGCGGTCAACACCGTGGCGGGGTTGTTTCAGTCCCGTGTGGCGCGGCGCTGCACACAGGCGATGTAGGCATCGCCATCGGGCGGACGGCCGGCGCGCTGGCTTTCCCACAGCATCTGGCCCAGGCATTCCATGGCCGCATGGTGGGCATCGTGCAGCGAATCGAGCCGCGCCGTGAGCAACTCCACCGCCTGGCGGATACCGCGCGGCTGGTCGATGCTGCACTGCTCGCTGATCGACAGGTGCATCGACAGGTGCAGAAACGGGTTGGTCTGCTGCGGCGTCTCGTCGTAGTTGCGCGCTACGGCGGCATCGGCATCGGCGAGGTCTGCGAGGTATTCGGGGTGCTCTGCGATCCACAGGCTGGCCAGGGTCTCGATGGCCTCCATGGGCTCGCCGCTGGTGGTCTTGGCGTGCACCGCACAGAGGAAGCGGCGCACATCGGCTTGGGACGGGTTGAACATGCGCTGGAGCGTAGCATGCACAGGGCGCTTCCAGCACGGCGCCAGGGGGGCGCACCCTTGTCCAGCAGCCCCGCATGGGGGAGGTCAGTTGCGCTGGGTGCCCAGCATGCGTGAAATGGTCTGCGCAGCCCGGAGCAGGGCGGGCAGCATGCTGGCCTGCATCACCTCGGCGCTCGTGCGGTTGGCCTGGCCGCTGATATTGAGCGCTGCCACGGTCTGGCCCGCACGGTTGGTGAGCGGCGCGGCAATCGAAATCAGCCCTTCCTCCAGTTCCTGATTGATCAGGCACCAGCCCTGCGAGCGTGCCTGGCGGATATGAGCCAGCAGGTTGGGCAGGTCCACCGTGGTGTGCTGGGTGAAGCGTTGCGGGGGCAGCCCCTGCAGCCGCGCCACCAGTGTGTCGTCGGGCAGGCCTGCCAGCAGCACCCGTCCCATCGACGTCCAGGCCGCTGGCAGGCGTGAACCCACGCCCAGGTTGGTACGCATGATCTTGTGGGTGGGCAGGCGCAGCACATAGACGATATCGAGGCCGTCGAGCACGGCCGCCGAGCAGGACTCGCGCACTTGCTCCACCAGTTCCTCCATCACCGGCTCGGCCAGATCCCAGATAGGCATGGACGACAGGTAGGCAAAGCCGAGATCCAGAATGCGTGGGGTCAGGCGAAACAGCCGGCTGTCACTTTCCACATAGCCCAGCGTTTGCAGCGTGAGCAGGATGCGGCGGGCACCTGCGCGGGTCAGCCCCGTCTGCGCGGCCACCTCGCTGAGCGTCTGCTGTGGCGCGCTGGCGCTGAATGAGCGGATCACTTCCAGGCCCCGTGCGAAGGACTGCACATAGCTGTCCCCCGGTTTGGGGTTGGCGGCAGGGGTATTGGTGTGCATGAAGTGCCCGGCTTATAATTCTCTATGCGAACATTTGTTCATTATAAGAACAAATGAGGGCGTTTCTTTGACACTCTCGGAAGACTTTCCATGATCAACAAGATAGCGGACTCGGTGGCGCAGGCCCTTGCGGGGGTGAAGGACGGTGCCACCGTGCTGATTGGCGGCTTTGGCACGGCGGGCATTCCCGACGAGCTGATCGAAGGGCTGATTGCCCATGGCGCGCGCGACCTGACCATCGTCAATAACAACGCCGGCAATGCCGAGCAGGGCGTGGCGGCGTTACTCAAGGCCGGGCAGGTGCGCAAGGTCATCTGCAGCTTTCCACGCCAGGCTGACAGCTATGTGTTCGATGAGCTCTACCGCAGTGGCAAGCTCGAACTCGAACTGGTGCCCCAGGGCAACCTGGCCGAGCGCATCCGTGCCGCCGGTGCCGGCATTGGCGCATTTTTCTGCCCCACGGCCTACGGCACCG